>JAVCCU010000015.1 GCA_030765335.1 Candidatus Kaelpia aquatica
ATTCTATGAGACGTGGTTTTGTGTCAATGGAAAATAAATTCATGCACTGGAAATTCGTATTTCTTGAAGTTTGTACCGAAGCCATTGCAATGCTGCGGCCTAAAAACGAGGCAGAAAAAGAGATGATTTTATCTGCCCTAGAAGAGATTGCAGAAATGGATTATTTGGATCCGGCAAGTAGGATAGCAAGGCATGTGCTTGATAACCGTGAAATAGTTATATCTGCAGAGCCTAGAAAAGCTGAAGATTATCAAGTATTGTTAAAATATTTTGAAGCCAGGAATACCTATAAAGTCTATACTTATGCCGCTGCACGAGGTGATAGCTTAGCCCTCATATCTCTTCCATGGAAGAATGGTGAGCCTCAGGATATTCCTATAGGTATAGAGTACAGTCCTTCATTGATATATCGCGAAGACGACATTACTATTGAGAAATACTATCCCGATTATCCACAATTTCTACCAGAATAATAAAGCATTATTCCGTTTATTATGAATCAAGCTTACAATGCATAAGAGAAAGCGGCATATCTTTGATATATACCGTCTTATCTATGACAAATCCTTCTCGACAATAAAATCCATAGGCAGGCGAGTTTTTAGCAACTTCTAGAGTGATTCCTGCATACCCCTTGTCCTTGCCAAATTTATAAAGGTGGCTCATCATGGCACGACCCAAACCTCCCTTTTGGAATGAAGGCGAAGTTCCCAGCAGTAATAATTCGAGATGGGGCTCCGTGCGTTTAGGTTTAGAGGCATTTATCCGTAGAAAAGCTAATGCCAGACTCCACCCCAAGATACGAACAAAAGACAAAGTACAACGCAGTGCATCCAATAAACTGGGTTCATCGGTGCTGCTTAAAGTTAATGCCGTGCACGCCAGATTATTGCCACTATCCTTTATACCATGAATGCAGGTTGATTTTTTCGAGCCGAATTCATCAAACATAAAGCGGAACAGAGCTTGTGTAGTCTTATGAGACGTACCAGGAGGAAGCATAGGATGCTCTTTAAAAGCCTCGCAAATAAGAGATAAGGCAGATTCTCGCTCGGAAGAGTTTAATTGTTTGATTTCTATATCTTTATATGATTTTTCATGCATCATTTATTCTTTCCAATGCTCCGGTTTATTCAATTCATCAGCACAAATTATTTTCCCTTTATCCAGCGGAAATCCGTCTGTATTCAATGACTGAACCATCCATGCATTTGCATGCTTTTCAGGAATTGGATATGGAGCAGAAAAACCTATCTTTTTTGCATCTGGAACAAAACCAAACTTTGGATAATACTCCATATGACCTAAGACAAAAACCATTTTGGAACCTTTTTCTTTTAGTCTTCTTAGACCCTCATTGATTAATAATCCACCTATTCCTTGTTTTTGATATTCAGGCAAAACAGCTAACGGTGCAAGGATATGGACTAAGGGCTGAGCTGTTGTCATCTCATTAATATATACTCTTGTAAATAAAATATGTCCTACAGCTTTATCTTCATCAAGTGCAAGCAATGAAAGAATAGGCTCAGCAGTTTTATCCTTCAAGAGGTCAGCTGTTAATTTAGCTTCTTTCGTGTATCCAAACGCCCGTTCTTCAACTTCCATAACTTTGTTGAAGTCGTTACTGTCTGTCTCTATAATTTGAATGTTTTTTTCCATAATTGCTCTTACTTTATTTTACTTCTCAATATTTAGGGTTGTCAATAATGGATCTTCCCCTCAAAAACTAATATACCTACCCACCTTCTTAAGCCTTTTGCCTACACTACCTAAATCCTCTAATCTCCTGACCCTTCCCCCGCTCTTTCTTATATTTAATATTCTCTTAACACTAACCTCACCCAATCCCGGTATACGCATAAGCTTAAACTTATCTGCTCTATTTATATTTATAGGAAAATACTCCGGATGTCTCTTGGCCCAGGCCTCTTTAGGGTCTTCTACTAAAGAGAGGTTTCCTTCCTTATCAAATGGAATCTCATCTTGTGAGAAGTTATATTTACGTATCAGCCAGTCTGTCTGATAGAGCCTATGCTCACGCATTAAGATATCACTATTTGAGTATCGTGAGTTCTCACCTATTAATGTGCTCTCTCCCAACCCTCTCTGATAAGCACTGAAATAAACCCTGTTAAGATTAAGTCTTTTGTAAAGTCTCCAGGAGTAATCTACTATATTCTTATCAGTCTCATCAGTTGCACCTACTACAAACTGAGTGGTCTGCTTAACATGGGCGTATTTAGAGTTTTCCTCTCTTAAGCGGCTTATAAGTCGTATTGGCTCTATAATATCTTTTAGATAGTCTTTACGCTTTGAAAGATTACTAAAATGATCTTCTCCTGCTGTCTCAATATTTAAAGAGACTGCATTTGCTAAAGATAGAGTCTGACGGATTGCATTCTCAGATGCACCGGGTATTATCTTTAGATGGATATAACCCCTAAAGCTCTTTTTTCTAAGTATCTCACCAACTCTATTAATATAACCCATGGTATTATCAGCTGTACCTATAACCCCACTGCTTAAGAATAAGCCCTCTACCCTTCTCTTCCTGTAATAGTCCATAAATACCTTAACTAGCTCATCAGGCTCTAATCTACAGCGTTCAGGGTCAAGATTGCTCCTTAGAGGGCAGTATTTGCAGTCATTTACGCACTCATTAGATAGAAGTGTCTTAAATAGATAAGTTGTCCCACCCTGAGGCAATGTAGTCGGATATACCCATTTATCGTCCTTAGAACGGCTTCTATGCTCATCTTTAGCCCCAGCGCAGGCACAAGCCAGGTCATAACTGGAATCTCTGCTTAAAATGGAGAGTTTATCTGTTACATTGAGACTGTTCTTTATAGTGATCATATTTTATCCTCCACCTCTTTTAAATACAAAAACCCTCGCTTAGCATGTTAAACAAACTAAAACGAAGGTTTTACTTTTTTATAGTCCAGGTTCCCCCTTCGAACGCAGGACTTTTAAACTATGTTTTTATTTTAATCTTATCAAAGATGTTATCAAGCTAGAATCATAAGAAGCATAACCGGGATCTTTACTTACTGCTATCCAACTTTTCCATAGGCTGATTGCAGCAAACCAATTCGCCTCCACCGACTTTTATGACTGCTACTTCGTTGCCGCAAACATTGCAGCGATATTTTTCTCCTACTTCTTTTACTTCCATAGAATCTCCTCTAACTAGTTATTTTATTTATCCCAGAATGAATCTGCCTCTTCCTCCATCTTTTCCAATCTTGTGTAATAATCCGAAAACTCATTAAGGTGTGCAAGAGCAATCTTACCTGTAACTAAAGGATCATCATTAGTTACATTTGTAGAAGAATCTACTAAACCATGCTCAAGTTCTACGTCCATGCCCATACGGAACTGTTCCAGGTCAAACTTATCCCATTTTAACCCCAAAGCCTCTCCGATACTCTTTGCTTCTTCAGCTGTAAAGCTTTTCTTGGCTTCCATATCTTCCTCCTGTTTTGTATTAAATTACTTACAAAATGTCTAAATCACTAATCACGCGACTTGTGCCCAACGAAAAAACCAATAATTACTCCCAGTGTTCTCATTTCCATGATTTAGGTATAATCGCTAAGACTATTCCCTGAATCTGAAAATCATCAGTTAAGATAATCGGTTGATGTTTTCCATTAGAAGAGTTTGGTTTTAGAATAATCATATCCTTAGTTCTATGAAACTCCTTAATTGTCGCACCACCATCAATTAAAGCAACAACTTTATCTCCTTCATTAGCTGTTGGCTGTTGTTTGACTAAAATAAGATCACCCTCGTTGATCCCTGCCCTATCCATAGAGTCTCCCTTTGCATGCAATAGAAAATATTTTGATCCCGGTTTTGCAATAGAAGTAGAGACAGGAACATAGCCTTCTATGTTTTCCTCTGCTAACATCGGCATCCCGCATGATACAACACCCACTAAAGGGATATTTGTGGTTTGAGCATCTGCTGGACCAAGATCAGGGTCCATAACAAGCTGATAATCTCCTTTATCAAGCTTTCTTATGACACCTTTCTCTTGGAGCTGTTCAAGGATATCCTGTACTGATCTGGGGGATTTATAGCCTAACTCAGCCATTAATTCCCTGACAGAAGGAGTACGGGACTTCTGCATTAACCAGTCTCTGATATGAGAGATGGCTTCAAGCTGTTTTCTTGTAAACGGGCTATTATTCTTCATACATACGAGTGTATGTTGCTGTATGTATTTTGTCAAGGAAAAAAAGATATAGCAAAACAGAAAAGTGATACATTGAAATTTGTATCTGCCCTATTCATAAGTTCTCTTATTTATGCGGTTTTATTGATTGTCTAATTTTCAAGGATATTAAATAAAGAGCGAATTTCAGCGCTGAACGGAGAATCTTCAACTATTTTGGATGCCAGACGGGCATAACCGCCAAGAAGTCCTCTTGTTTGTAATATTGCCATTAATTCTTCTGCGACATCTCTTCCCCATGTAGTGCTTATTGCATTAGCTATCACTGCACTTTTATGGGCGGGTAAATCAGGTCGGTAGTTTATAAGAAATGTAAAAGCCAGGTGGTTTATAATATTTCTATACATTAAATCTTCTTTTTCTGCAAACGAAGCCGGTTTGCCGGCTATTTCTCTGGTTACCAGAGTTTCTAAAGGCGAATGCGATGGTTCATATGCCTGATGAGTCTCAATTGAGTAGCTGGCGTTAGCTTGGCTTTCTATTGTATGAAAAATACCCATGTCAGCAAGGATCATCATGTCCGGCTGTATTTGTGTATCTAAGAATTGTAAAAGTTCTTTTTCGCGTGCAGGCATACTGCGAGACTCATATTTTATATATTCCTGGGCATGGTATAAATATGCGTTTGTATTACCGGAGACGAGGTATTGCTGCGCTACATAATGATGATATTCACATAGTAGAAAATCTTTCCAGGCTTCAAAGCTGATTGGTTCAGGTACTACAAGTATTCTATGTTCCGCCAGCAATCTCATGAGTGGTTTATCAAATCTTTCGAAAGTAGCTCCAGTATATTCGTTGTTACCAGAGCCTACACCATCTTTCGATGTTGCCATCAAGCGAGTCATATTTTCTACTCCATTTTCAAAAATATTTTTTAAGCTATCTTGATGAGTTTTTTCTGTCAAAAAATCTAGTAAAGGTACTCCAGAAGACCGTGCAATAATTACAACTTTATCTAAAGATGGGCCGGTGTATTCTGTGAGGAATACTATTTCTATTCCGTCTTGTTGTGCTTGCAGTATGTGCTTTTCGATAGGTCCTTTTATCAGATCAAAATCAGATTTATCAAAATGATAGGTCTGAAAAAATATTATCTGGCCTTTTTGCGGTTGTGAAGATATATGGATTCTCCTACCTTCAGAGGTGTTAGTCAGAACTACAGACAAGAACAGCACAATTAAGATGTTTTTTTTATTCATCTTTTAAGTTAACTCTTTCAAAAAAATATTTAAAATCTACCACAAGATTGTCATCAACTTTGTTTCCAAAAATTCCACGTAAATAGCTACTTAAAACTTCTAAACCTAACATTTCACCAACAGCTATTGTAAAAGAAGCCTCTATTGAATTACTTGGAGAATTTCCATAAAAAGTATACTTAGCCATATTTAATCTATAATTGTCTTGGATTAACTCTATGGGAACTAATTCAGAGCTAATCTTTTGAGCTGCTAATTCTCCCAAGGCAATTACCAATCTGTCTTGGGGTAAATTCGGATATTGCGTAAAATCAAACTTTAATCCAGCAACATGCTTGTGCTCTGAGAACCCATCCTGAAATCCCTTAATTAAGCTAGAGATAACTATATCAAAAGCGAGAATACGATGTGCCATTTCGTGAGCAAGAAGCCCTTGCATAAAACTCTGATACATATCAATGCTAAACAAATTAAAAAATTCAACCAAATTATTGATCTCTAATACATAGGCTGTATTGTCAGCATTAAAATCGCTATCTTGAAGATCGTAAGTCTGTCTCCATAATACGTCATGTGTATCATGTTTTTTAACAACTACAGTGGTACATCCAAAACCGCCACTTGTTGTATTGTTTGTGATATATACTTTGGCATATCTTGATTCTTCTCCCAATCTTTCTTCAGCAATATCTTCAATCATTGCAAGAATATTATAAATTTCTTCTATTGATTCCACGCCATGATTATATTCACGCATCTTACCAAGCAATGCTTCAAGGACAACTTCATTTTGAATAATTGTTTCTCTGTCAAACCTAACTCTGGGAATCTCCTCTTCGATTCTAAGAAAATAGTTGCTAAGCTCCTTAGCAGATATAGGGATTCTTATATCTGCTCTCACCCTCCTCGCATCTGCAAAGTTGGGGAGGAGCAAACTAATTACTATTAAAATTAAAAGTATTTTTTTATTCTTCATTTTTTTATTAAAACAAAAAAATCTCTAGGATAGAAAGCATCTGATTCAGAGTTGAATATTCTTTCTGGAAAACACATTCTATCAACTTGATAACCTCTTCTTTCAAAACGTATCCTGGGATAAACAAAAGGATCCTCAATATCGGGAAGTAGATGCATATTTCCGGTAATAATAAATAATCCTGATTTGGGATCTTGACTCCTCGACTTTAAGACCCTCCCTACTTCATCTAACGCAAGATTAACTTCTTTAAAATTAAGTACATTGTACGTTAAGAGTCCCGATGCTATAACAATATCAAAGTCACTCTCTCTAAACGGAATATTTAATATATCTCCTTCGATTACATCTAAACCTCTGGCCCTACATTGAGCGACAAGGTCTACATTTCTATCAAATCCAGAGATATTGTCTTTAGTTAAGAAGGGAAAAGTTTCTAGTATTATATCTATCAAAGTTCCATCTCCACAGCCACTGTCTAAGATTCTTATATTTCTTAATTCATCTTCAGAAAGTCCTAAGAAATAATTCCCCAGTTCATCTATTATTGGTG
>JAVCCU010000016.1 GCA_030765335.1 Candidatus Kaelpia aquatica
CCATCTAGGTCGATTCTAATCCACTGCTTAGGTAGAGTATGCCCTGAAGATCCTATCTGATCATATAATTCCCAGGCTGAATCAGGTACATGATAAGGTACTTCCAATATTATGTTTTTAGACATTCGCCCATCATCAACGTCTGTTGTGTCATTGCTCATATTAAACCCTGCTCTTTCAAACGCATTGGAGAAAACCAAAAATTCTTCTAAGTGAATAAAAAAGTCTCTATTCTCTTGCCATGGAAATCCACCTGAGCCTTCTGCGGATATAAAATAAATACCTTTGCCATCCTCTGAAGGAGCCAAAGCAGGAGTAATATGATTATAGCTATACCTACCAGTCTCAACAAAGTATTCATCTAGCAGCTGTATGACAATATACTTATAAAAAATAGAGCTATCTCCGCTTGTTAATCTCTTCTCTCTCATCATTAATGGCCGATTAAGAGTCTGCTCCCATAGCTCCCTAATTTCTGCAACATGTGCAACCCAGGCACCTTCAGGCCATCCCCCTGCTTCCTCAATTGCCCTCTCTATTTCAGATGCAGTAAGTAAAGTAAATCCACCTGTCTTTATCCTGCGCAAAGAAAAGCTATAGTCAATTTGATCCAATATAGAAAAGTTATTTTGATTTATAAATAAAAATATTGCTAAAAATATCAAAATACAAAAATACTTTTTAAACATTATTTACACCTCACTCTACTTTATTTATAACACAAATTAAAAGAGATACAAATTTTAGCAAATTGGAAAATAAAATAATTTCAAAAACAGTACGCTAAAGAACAATCTATTGAGAAGTTCTTTCTATAGAAATAATTTTGACTCCGGGATAGAAAGATGCTAAATCAGACCAAATAACATCTAAGGCTTCTGTTGAAGCTATAATTCTTAAAAAATGTTGAAACGAATCATAATCTCCATACTCATCTGTTAAATATCTCTGATTCTGTATAAAATTAAGTGAATTATTATTCATTTGTGCATATAACAAATAAAGAAGTACATCTTCATAATTTTCAACAATCCTGAAACCTTCTTCATTTTCAATACTTCGAAGGTTTAGGAGCATACTGTCAAATATACCTTGAGTTTGAATATCGCCAGGCAAAGTCAACTCAGCTATCTCCCTATCTATTGTTTCTATTAGAGAACTGATACCCGCTTCCGTCTCACTATCAGAGCCCAATTCACTTAGACGCGTTTCCAAATCCTCTTTAGTTATTTTTAGCTGAATTATTTTTCTCTGAGTAGATCTACCTCTTACTTCTGATTCATAAAGAAGATCTCTTCTTACAGAATCTATAATTCCCGCACCTTCTAATCGATCAATAGTATTTCTAGGGTAGAAAGCTAGAGAAGAAACATCCTCGTCAATTCTATGCATAAACTCCCGTAACCCCGTAGCAGTTAACCCGCCGTATCTTTCCATCAACTCACTAGAAAGTTCTCCTAAACTGCCCCGGACACCTACTGTTTGAGAGTTGAAATATCGTTTAAAGTTTGAAAAATCACTCAAAATAGTCATGATATTTCTCATGGGGATCAACTTCGGAGCGTAATCGCCAGCATAGTCATATTGTGAAGTTATATCCAGTGTAATCGGAAAAACCTGGGATATAAAATCCATATTTACAGCATGGTATATTGCTCCAAAATGACGTAACAACCTTGCTGTCATCGCCAGGTTATCTCTTAGAAAACCGGCATCAGCTATTTGGATTGAACCATTATCTGTAAGATTAGTAAGCATATTCTCAAGACATGCTGCTGCACCCACATCCAAGCTGAATCTACCTTCATATCCCGAATGTAAAATACCCTCAATATACCTGCTGTGATCAATTTGACTTAAATTTTCTATCGGCCTTAATCTTTCAACAAATTTAATCCGCTGGAAAAATTTCTTGCCTAACTTTTGCAATAAAGCAATGTCCTGCGTCTGAATAGCAAGTTTTATCTCCTCAAGGCTATGGCCTTCAATCACTTCATCTTCTTTCATGTCAACATACATCCTTGCTTCAACTTCATAGACTATACCATCTCTAATCTCGATTATCTTGGTAGGTAAAGAGTTTAAAAGCAGGTTAGACCTAATCAGCAATGCCGGCTCTACACCTGCTAAGATTTCGGGATTTAAAGCATCGGCTTGTTTAATCTCTACTCTATCTCTATGCGCTGCTAAATGAGGTGAATTTGACAAGTTCTCAACAACAGCCTGAGAATAATCAAGCAAAACATAGGTTATTCTTTCGTAATACGAAGTACCTTTCTCACCATCGAGCTCTTTCATCCTCGTCAAAAATTCAGCTGCCGAACAACCATCCCCTGCCCCCCATTCTTGAACAACGATATTTTCCGGCAATTGACCAACGAAATCCATCTCTTCTAATTTGCCATAAAAATCTTCTGCACTCCTTCTTGCACATCCAGGCTCTAAAGTCATCTGCTTATCAATAACACCAAATGCATTGGCACCAAAAGCCCCATAGTATAATGTATTCATTAAATTTAAAAAGCTTCCTTCCTGATCTAATGATGAAAAATCACCTACATATTGATAGTCTGAAACACCAGAGCTTGCTGCATTAATCTCTGATTCATTTTCTAATTTGACCTCAAATGGAATGTCTTCACCGTGACGCTGTAATCTAATTGTGCCACTACCTCCTATGCCTCTCATTTTAGAATCTAGTTCTTCAAAATATCTTTTATGTGCTAAGGCACAATCAAGACCCATGTTTTCTTCTCCGTCCATTAAAAGATTTTCCAGACTCGCCCTAAAAACTTTTGTAGTTTCATAAAAATAATCATAAGTTGGAACAAATACTAACCCATCTATATTAGAAATTTGAAGTGTTTTTATATCCATCTCTACATCTATGAACCCGCCGATTCTAAAGGATAGCTTTTCTCCATCCGAAGATATGTTTCCAAGTTTCAAGAATCCAGAGGCTAAATTAGAACTTAAATATTCCACTAAAGGTTGATGAGAATCATTTTTCCACTGCTCCGTAAGTCTTGCAATCTGATATAAACTTTCAATCAAAATATCAAATTCACCGGCAACTAATGATTTAGGCTGAATACTTTGACCGCTCAAAGCGCCTCTATCCGCTCTTATTATCTCAACCGCAGGCAGCAAATTGCCAATCTTAATCTCAGCGCGATCTGCTCCAGTGCCTAAAATAGGAGACAAAGTAGCCCCCTCTTCCAATTGTTTCCTGATATCATCACAAGAAATTCCTGCAGGCAAACTAACAACACGTCTTAAAGAAATATCGCTAACTGAGAATATAAAAACATTTAGTAAATTGAAAGTTAAAATAACAAAGCAGATAGATATCCAACATGTTTTTTTCATTTCCATACCCAACACACCCTCTTTAATAAATATACCATATTTATACAGCAAACATAGGTTTTAAATAAAAAAATAAAACTTGATGAAATTTAATACAGGACTTTTCATATTCTATCTGATTGATTTTTGGCTTCCTAAGTGATCTTACCTCCCCCATCAACACCTTAATAAGCCAAGATACTATACGCGGAACTGGTCAAAAGATTGCATGACAACTAACATATTAATATGCTGCATTAAATAACCGCTGCTTTCTATTTAATATTGCGTGCACCAGGTAAGATAGCCTCTGTTACCTTTGGTAAATACCCGAAAATATTTTTATATATCTCATTATATTTATCCTTGCCTCCGATCAGCGCAAAGGTCAAGGGCATGACTTGCTTTGCCTGCTTGCTCATTGCGCAAGAGATGTTTTGGATGTCCCATTGCGCATGAACATCTTCCCTTAATCGTGAGATATGATACAATTCGCGAGCATTAACCCGTATCAATACACGCTTTCTGTGAGCATTAGTTAAAATATAGGGCGCAGCTTGCGGGTTTTCGTTCCTTATCTTGTTATATACATCGTTGGTTTCATCAGCGATTTTTTGAAAATACTTATCCATACCAATCTCTTTTATAGATTCAGGAATTGTCAATCCTAAGTCTATATCATAAGGTTGTGCTGTAATCGTTGACATGCGGTGCCGTTTCAGTTGTCCGAAACAGGCAGCAGATAATACGATGTTAAACGAGAGATTTACATATTCAAATTCACGGGGCATAGAGTCGTAAAATTGCATATTACCCCAAGTTGTCTTAAAAACCTCTTTCTGCTCCTCTTTTGAAAGATTTTCAATAAATGATCGACATTCTTCATAAGGTAGATTCGAGGATACATGTAAAAGACTTGCCGCGATAACCTGATCTGCTTTTTCTGTAAATTCTACTAATCGCACCTCTTCTTCTCTATCAACTGCTATAGATTGAGCAGCTAAATCAATCATCTTATTGGCAAGTTTTTTAAGATCAGGATAGGTTTTACTATCTAAGTCATTAGCCTCATGAAAAATGATGACAGACGGTGCTACATCAGCAACGCATTTATACATAGCCTTCCCAAGCTGACGTATCTCAGCTAAGGGATGGGATGCAAATCTACGGAGCAAGAGCTCTAAGTTGCGAGCATTTATAGTCTGTCCAACTTGCGACTCTGTCGCTAAAGCTGTAATATAACGAGCATCTTCTTTAGCCCAGCCTTCAAGCAGGTTATGATTTTTGGGATTTTTCGCAAGATCAGCATGTTTTTTAAAAACATGCTCTTTGAGTTTCTCAAGGAGCTCAAAATACGCGTTATTCTGCCGATGAATCATATCAATAAATACGCCCTCCAAAGATGTTTGCTTAATTTCATCAGGAATAACGAAATCATTATCAAGTGTGATATAACGCTGAGATTTCTCCGTATAAGAACATAATCGAAATTTCTCTAGTTCTTCCATGGCAAAACGCGAAACACCCAGAATATCCAGATTAAACACAGCGTGTTCAGCTACAGAATGATGTCCCATCTTAAATATAATGGCTGAATTAGAACGCCTGGCCTGTTCGACTTCCCCTCTGGCGTCTACTCTTATCTCATTAATCGGCCGAGAATCCCGACTTATACGGGCATAAGCTGCAGAGAGCACTTCAGGCGTCAAATCTTCGCGCTCAGTCCCCTTCCCTTTAAGTTCACTTAAGACCCCTGCATCTACATTATACCCAGCTAAATAAATCTTCATAGCAAACCTTCCTTTCTTGTTCCTTAATATTTAGAACATTTTCTTTATTACAGCTTAATCAATACCTCTATAATCTTCTCCTGTAGGCAGACAGAAAAAAGACAACCGAAAGTCTCAATAAGAGATTTTCTCATATTATACCTATCTGTCAAATAGATACTTAGTTCTCAAGCATACTCTCACCAGCATAAGCATAACGGGTACTTCAATCAAAACCCCAACAACAGTGGCAAGAGAAGCACCTGATGATAAGCCGAACAACATTGCAGAGGTTGCTATCGCAACTTCGAAATGGTTGCTTGCTCCAATCAAAGCTGATGGAGCAGCATCGCGATACCCTAACTTTAACCATCTCGCCATTGCATATGTTAAAGCAAATATAACACAGGTTTGAATAAAAAGAGGTATCGCTATCAGAAAAATAACTTGGGGTTGATTGACAATAAGCTCTCCCTTAAAACAAAACATGAGGATCAATGTAATAAGCAGCGCAAAGATTGAAATCGGCGTTAAACGATGAATAAATTTCTCCTTGAACCATTTAAATCCTTTCTTGGCAATAATCCATTTGCGTGATTGATACCCCAAGAAAAGAGGCAACCCCACATATATTACAACTGATAAAACTATGGTCTGCCAGGGAATAGGCATCTTATTTACACCCAAGAGCCATCCGCCAAGAGGAGCATAAAGAAAAAGCATTGCCAAAGAATTAATTGCTACCATAACAAGGGTATGACCATCATTTCCTTTTGATAAATGCCCCCATATAAGGACCATTGCGGTGCAAGGTGCAATTCCTAATAAAATACATCCTGAAATATAAGACCTGTATAACTCTACCTGCTGCCCTCCTTTAACAATCTCTACGCCGGGAAGCCATCCTTTAAATAAAACTCCCAGAAAAAGAGTAGCTATCGCAAACATGGTAAAGGGCTTAATACACCAGTTAACAAACAGAGTAAGAATAACTGGTTTTGGCGTTTTCCCGGCTTTAATGACCTCGGTGAAGTCAACTTTTACCATAATAGGATAGATCATGAAAAAAAGACATATTGCAATAGGAATAGATACCTGATAAATCGAAAATCGATCAAGCGTTACCGCCACATTAGGAAACAGCTTTCCAAGTAGAATACCTGTACCAATACATCCTATAACCCATAGAGTTAAATGCTTCTCAAAAAAACTTAACCTGCGTTGTTTCCCATGAATAGCATGCTCCATATTTCAACACCTTCTTATAACTACATAAAACTGCTGATATGAGTCCAGATAAAATAAATGCCTGCTAGAATAAATATTATCCCGGTAGTTTTTCTTGTATGTTTTTCAAACATTGCCATCTTATTAAACCAATGGGACAATGTAGAAATTCCAAAAGCTATTCCAAAAGAAAAGACCAATACAGGTAGGCCTGTTCCTATTCCATAGATAAGAGGCAATACAACCCCATAAGTATTATTCAAAGATAACGGAATTAAACTTCCAAAGAAAAGAGCAGCAGATATTGGACAAAATGCAAGCGCAAATAACATTCCAAGAACAAAAGACCCTTTCAATCCGCCTTGAGCCAAAGACTCTTGTTTTTGCTTTGAAATAGAGAGTCCTGAAAAATTAAGACGTATGATATTAAGCAAGAACAATCCGACAATTACCAAAACAGGGCCTAAAATTTTATTCATATACTTCTGGAGAAAATTTGCAATAAAAGGAATGCTCACAAGAGATGCAATAATGATTACCCCTAATACAGCGTATGCAATCATTCTTCCAAAAGTATACATTATGCCTGCAAAAAGCACTGCTTTAGGATGATTAATCTTCTTTGAAAGAAAAGAGACAGCTGCGATGTTTGTTGCTAAAGGACATGGACTTATTGATGTAAGCACACCAAGCCAGAGAGCAGAGCCAAAGACAAGTAGAATCTCAATCATTCTATCTCCTTAAGAAGAGTTTTGATTTCGCTTTTGACATAATTAGCATACTTTTCCTTGTTTCTCACATATTCCCAAATTTTGACAAGATTTTCATGCTTCACCTCTTCTCCATTTTTTACTAATGATAAGATTAAAGCTCTTGAATAAAGCTTATAGTCGTTGACAAAATGCTCATTACTTTCCTCCTCAACGTTTACAGTTTTAAAGACAAGGACGCCTTTATCCAGTTCGTCTTTAAAATTATTATAAATAGCCTCTTTGGCATACTGTTCTAAGTTGTGACAGGTACGACATCGAACATTTCCATAAAAATAGTAAGCAATGAGCTGGGTGTTTTCATCTTGCATACTTTCACCAGCAATAGCAATAGCTGAAATCTGAAAAAAAGCTATGACCGTAAGTAAAACTATTATTGTTTTAACCATTTTTTAATCTCCTCAGATGAAGGAATTTTTCCTGAAGTTTTTACCTCTCCATCTACAACTAAAGCCGGAGTCATCATAACCCCATAACCTGTTATCTTATCCATATCTTCAACTTTAACAACCTCTGCCATTACTCCAATCTCTTTAACAACTGCTTGAGTATTCTCATAAAGTATTTTACATTTAGGACAGCCCATACCGAGAATTTCAATCTTCATTTTACACCTCCCATTATTATGCCAAAGATAATTCCACTAATTGTTGCCATAATTACTACTAAACCAACATAAACAACTGTTTTTTTGTTTCCAATAACGCCTCGAATTACTAACATATTTGGTAAGCTCAAAGCAGGTCCGGCTAATAGTAAGGCCAAAGCCGGCCCTTTTCCCATCCCAGCTCCGAGGAGTCCCTGCAGGATAGGAACCTCAGTTAAAGTTGCAAAATACATAAATGCACCCACGATTGCTGCAAAGAAATTCGACAATAAAGAATTACCGCCAACAGCTTTGGCAATTATCCATGATGGAATTAAACCCTCCTGGTTAGGCCGGCCAAGAAGAAATCCGGCTACTATTACACCTACAAGAAGTAAAGGCATTATCTGTTTAGCAAATGTCCATGAAGCAGATGTCCAGCTCCTAACTTCATCTTTCTTAAACCATCTGATAAGCATAATAACTACCAGAGCAAGCAAACTGAATGAAAGATACCACTTAATGGAATAAATAAACGCCCACAAACCTGTCTTTATTTCCGGCTTTGCCCAATTCGCAAATACCAAAAATGCAACCATCAAAATAAAATACAACGCGTTCTGCCCAAGCGTCCGGCTCTTTACATCTTCATTAACAATAAGATCATCCGGTACATGGCGTGCTTTTTCTTCTTTAAGAAATATAAGATGCATTAGAAGTCCAATTATAATACTGAAAAGTACTGCTCCTACAGCGCGGGCAAGTCCGAGTTCCCATCCTAAAATGCGGGCTGTCATTATAATCGCTAATGCGTTAATAGCCGGACCTGAATAAAGAAATGCTATTGCAGGTCCAATCCCTGCACCTCTTTTATAGATACCTGAAAACAAAGGCAACACCGTGCAGGAACACACCGCTAATATAGTTCCTGAAATTGAAGCAACACTATAGGCAAGTACTTTATTAGCTTTTGCTCCGAAATACTTAATCACCGATGCTTGACTTACAAATACAGAGATTGCTCCCGCTATAAAGAATGCTGGAATCAAGCATAGCAATACATGTTCTCTTGCATACCATCGCACTAATGCAAGTGCTTCAAAAATTGGATTTCTAAAAGGCAGTGCTTCAACGGGTAAATAAAAGCATACTGAAAATATAGCCATCATTAACAAAAACTTCTTTCTCTCTTTCATCTTTTACCCTTCTCTATAATTTTACAACACCCGCCCTCTATTTTTATTGCTTTAATATTTACTAAGGCATCGGCTATCTTTTTATGAGCCGACTCTAAGATGCGTGATATAGTTGAACGATGTACCTTCATAGTTTCGGCTATCTTTTCTTGATTAAAACCTTCTAAGTGAGCCAGTCTTATGGCCTCAAATTCATCAATAGTCATATGCACACCTTCCAGCTTACTCAAAGGTTTACACTGCGGCCGAAAGCAACGCTCTTCTGGAGCACACTTGACCCATCTTGTTTTTTTAGGTCTCATAAAAAACTCCTATAATGCACATATGTGCATTATAATTTAATATAAACTCCGCCATTGTGTCAATAGAAAACGATGGCACTGCTTTGGTTGGGTGTTGTCTTAAAATTGCAACGTTTTACGCTAGAGAGAATTATCTTTTCCGCAAATACAAGATACCTAATCAACTTTATTAATATCCTATAAAATTTTCAACCCACAACTTATCTTTATCGCAGCCTAACTCTGAACATAACTCTATCATAGCATTTACCATAGCAGGCGGTCCGAATGCAAACAAAACCCTGTCACGATAGTCACTCATATGCTCCGATATAGCACCTAAATCTATTGCACCCTGATAGCACGCTGCGCTCTTAACATCACACGCCTGAACAAAATATTTAATGTCCAGTGAAGGATTCTTCCCACTCCACTTATCTAGCTCTTGCCTGTAAGCTATCTCTGCTTCGCTTTTGTTTGCATAAATAAGGCAGATATCTGTATCAAGTTTTTTATCCATAGCATATTCGATTATCGATATTACCGGTGTAACGCCTATACCCCCAATCAAAAACCCTATACGCTTGAATTCGTCCTTGAGCACACATCTTCCCATTGGGCCATCTATAATAATGATATCGCCTTTTTTAAGATCTTTAAGCTTACCTGAAAATGTACTGCCGCTTAATCTTTTTGTAAATTCAACATACTCTTTTCCAGGTGCGCTGGAAAAAGACAGGTATTTATTCAGTTCGTAATTATTTTTATCTTCTTTATCAAAAATAATCTGAGCAAATTGCCCAGGCAAAAAATTCACCGGACTTTCAGATTTAAATCTAAAGCTCTCCACTGTAGGGGTGCGCTTTATGCTCTCTTTGAATATAAGTGTAAACTTATCCATGATTTTTAAAATTTATGAATAGAACAGCTTTTTTAGCTAACTACTTAATCCTCTTTAATATTAAAGATCTATCTCATTAAACCATGCTCCGTGCAGGTTGCATAGATCCACCGCTGCGATCTTTCCTACTCCAGACTTTAAATTAAGCGTAACAACAGGGTTAAGCTTATCTGGAGTAAACATTACTCTTGATATAAACTCTTGATCAATATAAAAATCAACATGTTGTATGCTATGTTCAGAAGTCATCGGATGCTGTATCTCTCCTATCTCTACATAGACATCCCAGCAAGACTCGCATTTTTTAATAACTGCTATGGCCGGAATATGTTTCTTTTCAGATTCTCCTACCTCGACCTTATCAACAGCGGTCTTGAGCGCATCGTTTTTTTCTTCAAAAGATTTTGCCCCGCAGACAGGACATTGTTGAGGTACAACACCGTTTATTGCCACATAACCGCATACTTTGCATACTATACCTTTCATATTGACCTCTCCTGTTTAATTAATAGTTTTCACATAAAATTTCATAATAGGCCTGAGGGTGTGCACAAGCTGGGCATATCTCAATAGCCTCTTTTCCTTCATGCACATAACCACAGTTGCGACATTTCCACTTAACAACCTCATCCCGCTTAAACACCTTACCGTCTTTTACGTTAGTAAGGAGCTTACGGTAGCGCTTCTCATGCTGCTCTTCAACTTCGGCTATCTCTTTAAAGGTATCAGCTACATCACTAAAACCTTCTTCTCTTGCTACTGCTTCAGCTTCCTTGTAAAGCTTTGTCCATTCCTCATTCTCGCCTTTTGCCGAAGCAAGAAGATTAGCTGCTGTATCGCCTATCACTCCTGCTGGAAAAGTCGTTACTATCTCTACGTCTCCCCCTTCAAGGTATTTGAAAAATTTCTTTGCATGCTCTTTTTCATTCTCTGCTGTCTCAATAAATATCGCTGCTATCTGCTCATAGCCGGCTTTTTTAGCAACCGACGCAAAATAGGTGTAGCGATTCCTTGCCTGAGATTCACCAGCAAATGATGTGAGAAGATTTTTTTCTGTTTTTGTCCCTTTTAAATCTGCCATACTAGATTCCTCCTTTCAACTTTTCTTTAATTTGATTTACACTCCCTTCATCGGGAATATACTGAGCCTTTACTGAATCTAGCATATTGAAACCACATGATCTCAATATTTCATCTATCTGCCCAATACTCTGGCCTCCCCAGCCATATGATCCAAACGCTAGGCCTATCCTATTTTTAGGATCAAGACCTTTCATGTAGGTAAGAAAAGCTGCAACCGTTGGAAGCATACCATTATTTAATGTAGGCGAGCCTACACATATATATTTTGCTGTTAAAACCTCTGTCATAACATCTGAGATATGGATATCCTTGAGATCCATCAGCAGCACTGATATTCTTTTCTCTTTAAAAACACTACTTATTGTCTCAGCAATTTTCTTAGTAGAATCCCACATAGTATCATATACAACAACTGCCTTTTCTTCTGTTTCATTACCAGACCATTTTTGATACCTGCCGACAATATCATCTATATGCCTGCGCCATATAATACCATGACTTGGCGCTATCATATCTATTTTAAGCCCAGCAACTGCATCTAGGGCCTTCTTTACCTGATTACCATATGGAAGAACGATATTAGCATAATATTTAGCTGCTTCATCCATAATCATATCAATATCGAGCTCGTCATCAAATCTTTCCTCAGAGGCAATATGCTGACCAAAAGAATCGTTTGAAAGCAGCAGTTTGTCCTGCTCAACGTATGACACCATAGAATCAGGCCAATGCACCATCTGTGTGAGAGCAAATCGTATATCACGCTGTCCGATATTTATGGAGTCACCGGTATTTACAACTTTAAAATTCCAGTTTAAGCCATAATGTTTTCTAAGCCCCTTCTCCCCGTTTGGAGAAGTAACAACAACAGCCTCAGGACATAGCTGTATCATGTTGGGCAAAGAACCTGAATGATCCATCTCAACATGATTTGATACAATGTAATCTATCTTTGAAGGATCGACAATATTTCTTATTCTCTGAAGCATCTCATCGTAAAGATAGTGCTTAACTGTATCAACAAGTGTGATCTTCTCATCGATTATAAGATATGCATTATATGTACTGCCCCGCTGAGTAAGATAGCCGTGAAAATTCCTAAGATTCCAGTCTATTGCACCTACCCAATATATACCTTTTTTGATCTCTACTGCATTCATCTCTCTTCCCTGCTGCGGTAAGGTGGAGCTAAATCTATTACACTCTCGACATCTATCTCAATAAGATATTTAGGTTCTTCAGGCAGCTGAGCCTCATAATGCGCACTTGATACTTTTTCGCTCTGCACGCTTTTTATGAGCCTATCCGACATTCTCTTTAAAACCCTCTTTTCCCACTCTTTTATATAATCATCACTTATGTCATCTTTAAGCACTATCTTTGCCTGTCCAGTGAGAGTATATCCTGTAAAACTGTGCTCATCTACCTGTGTTATGCTCACTCTTGGATCATTATTAAGATTGCCGTACGTTTTGTTATGATATAGATCAACTACAAACACATGTCCATTTTTATGAATACCAGCTATGCCTTTAGCAGAACAATGTATTCTACCGTCTAAGTCTATGGTAGACACAATAACAAAACTTTGCTTCTTAAAAAAATTTATCACCTTATCGGATAGCTCCATACCACACTACTCCTTATAAATAATTATACTACCAGCTCAAACATCTCTTTACCTACCCCACACTCAGGGCATACCCAATCATCCGGCAAATCCGAAAACGCAATATTGCTGTTTTCCGCCGGATCATAAATATAGCCGCAGACCGTACATTTAAATTTTTCCACCTTAAGCCTCCATATCTTTTAAGTTTTTATTATTTTAGTAAATATTGAGCACTTAAACAAGTACCACTTTAATGTTATTTGTCGCCATAAAGAGCTATCTCTAGCCCTTGCCTCCTACTCAAAATCCTACTCCTTACAATGTTCAGATTCTCAAATCATAGATGTTGTGAATAATAAAGCTTCATACTATTTCACCGCGAATCGAGATCGTATATTCTTTTATGATAATATTCTTACCTGAATCCCTTGCTGCAGTCTCTGTTAGCCCTACTATACCGCTGCAGCAGGGAACCTCCATGCGCACAACAGTCACAGAACTTACATTGTTGTCGCGAAATATTGCTGTAAGCTTCTCTCTATACATATCGATATCGTTATCAAGTTTTGGACAAAAAACAACCAAAGTCTTATTTTTTAAAAATCTTCGGTGAAAATCTCCAAACGTAAACGCAGTGCAATCTGCCGCAACCACAATATCAGCATTATCAAAATAAGATGCATTCGGACTTACAAGCTTAAGCTGTAGAGGCCACTGCCTAAGCTCTGAAAATAGAGCTCCTACAGCTGCATTACCACCTGAAGGAGATATTTCCCTGAAATCTTTAGCCATTGTTCCAGGGCATCCACAGGGTAGATTCTCTTCTATATCCTTTTCGATAAACTCTATCGCATTCAGAGGACATCCACCTATACACTTTCCTATACCGTCACAGATAGGCTCATTAACAACGTGAGCCTTGCCGTCTTTAATCTCAATAACACCCATAGGGCAAGCTTGTATACATTGACCACATCCAATACACTTATCTTTATCAATTTTTATTATCCTTCTTTTTGCCATAATCTACTCTCCTTTATAGTAAAGAAAAAAGATATCCCAGCGTTAAAGTTGCTATGGATATAAATAGTAAATATACACTCAATATTTTTATACCAAATTCTTTCTTTAGTACTAATATCGTTCCGTAGCTGGTTATAGGTCCAGCCAATAAAAGAACCATGCCGCCTCCGATATTCAGCCCCTGTCTTACAAAGGCATCTACCAGTGAAACAGTAGCTGTTGAACAGATATACATTGCGAGACCAAATATAAGTGCAAAAATATACCCAAAGACTCCGCCTAGATTATTTTTAATCCAAACTCCTAAAGGCATAACCGTAGCAACAACAGCAGCTAAAACTATCCCTAAGATCAGCTCAAGCCCAATCTCTTTAGGCATATCCCAAAAGGCAAACTTAAAGACTGATTTAATGTGCTCAGAAACACTCTTTTTATGAGCATGAACAATACCTTCTTTACAATGAGGACATATCTCTTCAGTGCTTTTGCGAGGAACAAAAGAGAGTAGATTTCCAATAATCCCTATTAAAATCCCCATTAAAATAACTGCAAAAAATATAAATATAGCAAACTTTACTCCTAGCAGCTTATATGTAACTAAAAGAGCACTTATTGAAGTTGCCGGAGTTGCCACCAAAAACGCTAAGACTGGACCTAATTTCGAACCTTTTTTGTAGAAACTTAAAGCCACCGGCAGCGAACCCAAGCAGCAGATCGGAAGAATTACACCAGCAACCGTAGCATAGAAAATTGACCTAAAACCATTTTTGCCCAAATATTTTTCTACCCAGTTATTAGAGACAAATTCATGTATTAAACCGCTTAAGAGAAACCCTATTGCCAAAGCCGGGATTATCTCTAAGAGATAATGTCTCAATGCTACGAAAAATTCATTCATAGATCATCTCCTTGCCTTCTAACTTCTCTGCTCTAGATACTATCTTTACAATACATCTCCGGCTGCAGCATGCAATCTGCACTATATCTCTTTTAATTAATCTCCTGCAACCATTGCCTCGATGTCATCTTTGACTGTACTGATGGGTTTAATGTCAAATTTATCAATGAGAACTTTTACAACATTCTTGGATAAAAATGCCGGTAATGTCGGCCCAAGCCTTATGCCCTTTACACCTAAATACAGAAGAGCAAGTAGTACGGCTGCTGCTTTCTGTTCATACCAAGCAATATCAAAAGATATCGGCAAATCATTGATATCATCTAATTCAAAGACTTCTTTTAATTTAAGAGCTATGACTGCCAGTGAATAGCAATCGTTACACTGTCCGGCATCAAGAACCCTTGGTATTCCTCCAATATCACCAAGATCTAACTTGTTATAACGATATTTTGCACAACCGGCTGTAAGAATAACCGTATCTTTAGGTAAATCTTGAGCAACTTCCGTAAAATATTTCCTCCTAGGATCTCTTCCATCGCAACCTGCCATAACAATAAACCGCTTAATCGCACCTGATTTTACTGCCTCAACTATCTTATCAGCTAAAGCCAATACTTGATTATGCGCAAAACCGCCGACGATTTCACCTTTCTCAAGCTCTTGTGGCGATTGGCATGTTTTTGCTAGGGCAATTATTTCAGAGAAATCCTTCTGCTTCCCATCTCTCCTATCAGGAATGTGCTTAACGCCCGGATAGCCTGCCATTCCTGTTGTAAAGATTCTATCTTTATAAGAATCTTGAACAGGAGTAATGCAATTCGTTGTCATCAAAATCGGACCATTAAATGACGCGAACTCTTTATTCTGCTGCCACCAAGCATTGCCATAGTTGCCAATAAAATGTTCATACTTTTTAAAAGCGGGATAATAATTAGCAGGGAGCATCTCACTGTGAGTATAGATATCGACTCCTGAATCTTGAGTCTGCTTTAAAAGCTCTTCCATATCCTTAAGGTCGTGCCCTGAGATAAGAATTCCGGGATTACTGCAAACCCCTATATTAACTTTCGTAATTTCAGGATTCCCATAAGTCTTCGTATTAGCTTCATCCAAAAGGGCCATTGCAGCAACAGTTATTTCCCCTGCTTTCAACACAAGAGCAACCATTTCATCAACGGAAATATCTCTCATTGTCGATGCTAAACCTTCCATTATAAACTCATATATCTCTTCTTTTTGAAATCCTAATACAGCTGCATGGTCCGCATAGGCTGCTAAACCTTTTAAACCATAAATAAGCAGCTCACGAAGAGAACGCAGGTCTTCGTTTTCAGTAGAAAGCACTCCTAATGCTTTTGCTTTATCATAAAACACTGCTGTATCATCAGTATGCCGCAGAACAAGATCACGAAAAAATTCATCTGCTGAGATGCCGCTTTTCTCTTTAAGCTCATCGCGGATGATTAATCCTTCTCGTATTAATGCAGCAATCCGCTGGTCATCAAAATTAACATTAGTAATCGTTGTAAAAAGCGCTCGAGCCGTAAATAATCCTACACTGCTACCCTTTACACTCTCTTCTTTTAATCCTTGAAAATAAAAAGCAATCTCCTTTAAAACGTAGATCAGCAAATCCTGCAGATCTGCAGTCTGCTCTCTCTTCCCGCATGCACCGACCTTAGTGCAGCCTGTGTTTTTGATTGTTTCCTGACATTGATAACAGAACATTTACAACCTCCTTTTTTGTTTTTTCAAATCCTTTAAAAGATGACTTATAGTAACGGCCTCAAACTCCTTGGCTACCAACTTCTCAACTCTATTAATCTGTCTTCTTAAGACACAGCTAGAGCGATTGACGCATAGCTTGCTTCTGAACATACAGTCTGAAAGCTGGATATTACCTTGAAAGATTACTATGATATCGACTATCGACATTAAGTTGGGGTCCTTATCAATCATGAAGCCGCCTCCAGCTCCTTTTTTCGATATCACTAGTTTATTCTTGATTAACTTTTGCAATATCTGCCTTAAAAACTGATAGGGTATGCGCTGTTTCTCTGCAATCTGCCGCACAGAGATAAATTCATCCTTGTTTTCAGCAAGTTCTAACAATGCCCTAATTGCGTAATCTGTATGTTTTGTTAATAATTTCATAAAAGCCTCTTCAATTAATTGATACTATTGTAGTATCAATTATAAAATTGTCAAGTTTTTTCTATCTAAAAATACCGTTACTCACCACAGGCAATTATTCTAATAAACTTCTTATCTCTTCTATGGAATTTGTAAAATTTTCAGAACTAAACTCCGAGATTTTTTAAAAGAAATTTCATAGGGCAACATAGAAGACCAGCCGAAAGTTCAAAGGTTAAAAATAATAAAATTAGTTGTTTAAAAGAACCTTGTAAAAAACCAACAATTAATATTAATATTAATTTTTATCTTTCAGTCATTTAACTCTTTATATTTCTTGGTTAAATCTAGATTGGTTTCAATGGCTTTCATGGCAAAATCTTTTATTTCTTTATCTGCAAATTTTAATCCCTTTACATCTTCTTCATCTTTTATTTTCTTACCGGATTCTATCATCCTCCCTGCTGTAATATTGGCTCCCTCTACTATTACCAAGTGCTTAACGACTACACCTTGACCAAGTTCGGATTTAAAGACAACCGAGCCAAATCCAATAAAACAATTTTTACCAATCCTGGATGGCCCATGAACTATGCAACCATGCGCCAAAGATGTGTTTTCTTCAATTAAAACCGAGCTATCGTCTAAGGCATGGATTATTACTCTATCCTGAATATTGCAGTTATCTTTAATAGCTATTGAACTACCTGGCTCATCTGCTCTGATAACTGCCCCCGGACCAACAAAGACATGCTTACCTACGCTTACCTTGCCGATTATTACTGCCGTAGAATCAATGTAAGCACTCTTATCTATTTCTGGATAATCGCCTTGAGGATTAGGTCTAAACATTTTAGCCTCTCTTCCTTTCAGCCAAAAAGATAACGTGCTTCAACTCTTCCTCACCTTTTGCTTCAAACCATTTCTTTTCAAAATCTTGGCTTTGAACGATTGCGGCAATAGCCGCCAAAATCTTTAGATGTAAAACGCGCTCACCAGGAGAGCTCACAAGAATAAAGGCAATATGAATTAATCGATCTCCGGGAAAAATGATTCCTGCTCGCGCTCGAACCAAAACCAATCTGTTAACATTCTTATCGCTAATAAAAATATGAGGAATAGCCAACCCCTTTGCTATTACTGTGCTTGACTCTTCTTCTCTTTCTATAAATTTATTGAATAAGTCTTCAGGGTTTAAACCTAGGCTTTCACCTAAACCAAGCGAAGCCTCTTTAAAAAAATCTTCCAACTTCAAAGGGCTCTCTATATCTAAAACCATACTTTCATCGACAAGCTCATAGAATTTCTGTTCAATAATACCTTCCCTTTGAATAACGATATCCTTAAGCTCTGTCAGAAGATTATCTGAAGCCAGCTCTTTATCTTTAACTGTCAATTTTTCCAAAACATAAATCAAAGCAGAGTCTTGCGCTGCTCTTTTCTGGGCATAGACTTTATACCAGATAAATCCTAACATAAAAAACACTGAAGTTAGAAGCGCAATAAACGATCCCATCTCAATTAGGAGAAATCCTCCCCCTAATATTCCTAAAATCTGCAGATAAGGATAGAAGGGGGAATAAAATTTCGGCCTATAGCTTAAGATCTTACTCTCCCTAAATAAAATCACGGTTAAATTAGCTAATATATAAAGCAAGATTAATATACTTGAAGCAACCTTAACCAATAATTCCAGCTTAAAAAACAGAATAGCAAAAATCATAAAAACACCAGTACATAAAATAGCAACATAAGGTGTACTGAATTTGAGACTTATTTTTTGAAAAACAGCCGGTAAAAGCTTGTCTCTGCTCATGCCTAAAGGATACCTTGAGGCAGTCATAATCCCTGCATTAGCAGTAGAGATAAAGGCTAAAAATGCCCCTATACTTACAATGATCTTCAAAGTATCTCCGCCAAAAACTGCTGCCCCGTCTGAGATTGGAGTAAGGGTTACTTTTAAACTTTCAGGATTCAAAACTCCCATAGTTATAACGATAACTAACACATAGAAAATAGAAGTTACAATAAGAGAAAGAATCATGCCTAAAGGCAGATTTCTACCCGGATTTTTTGTCTCTTCAGCTAAAGCAGCTACCTTGGTTAACCCGCCATAAGAGATAAAAACAAAACTAGCTGTAGCAAACACAGGGCCTAACCCCTTAGAAAAAAATGGCGAGAAATTAACAGGATTAACTGCTTTCATACCCAAAAAAACATAGCTAATAAGTATACCTAGGAGCCCTAAGACCAAAAATACCTGAAATCTACCAGCTTCTTTTACTCCCATCAAATTTAAAACAACAAAAAACACGCATAAACAAAAAGCAATAACATTTATAGATAAAGGGGTTATTATACTTAAATAAGCACCCATGCCTATTAAAGCAAATGCTCCCTTTAAGCTCAAAGAGAACCAGGTGCTGAAACCGGCAAGAGTTCCCAGTAGAGGACCAAATCCTCTCATGATATAGAAATAATCTCCTCCGGCCTTAGGCATAGCTGTGGTTAATTCTGCCATGCTTAAAAGCGTAGGAAGGCAAAAGATTCCGGCTATTATATAAGATAGAATTACTGCTGGACCTGCTTTGGCAAAAGCTAACCCAGGCAGAATAAATAATCCCGAACTAATCATTGCCCCAGTTGCTACGCAGAAAACATCTAGAAGGGTGAGCTCTTTTTTTAACTCTTTTTTCATTCTTTATTCATCTCTTTTTTATCACTATATTATATCTTATTAAATATCGCAAGTTATTTAGAGAAAGATTGACTTTGAGTACAGACAACAGAGGTTCTCTAATATCAGCTCTACTTCTTATCCGATATTAATTTTTAAACAAGATCTCACAAGCTCTTCTTTTTTCTTTCTACTCATTCTCTTTATCTCTAATTCTCTCATAAACGCTCTTTTAAAATACTTATACTCCTTAACCCAGGCCAATTTAACCGGCCTTCTATCTCTTGTATACTTAGCTCCCTTACCGCTACTATGTAACCCTATACGTGCTTCAATATTTTTTGTATATCCAGTATAAAAGGTACCATCACTGCATTCCAATATGTATACATAAAAAGAACCGCTACGCTTTATTTTCTTAGACATAAAATTTTAATTTAATCATATTCAACCTCTGTTTTTAAGGAGCATGCCATTCTCCTTATCTAAATCTAAGGCAATTAGATCCCCTTAGGGCTTAAGCGTCGGATAATATTGCTCCAATCGTCTTTAAGTTTTAAACGTACCGGGCGGGCTATCGCCCCAAAAAGCAGTCTCTTCATTAAAATCTCTCTTCTCTTTATTATTATAGTTACTGGTATTCTTCACAATTAATATTGTAACAATAGAAATTAAAATTGTGTACTGGACCTATCGAGCCAAAAGAGATACTCCCATTTTTTTGAGCATTCCCATTAATCTAGCAAGCGGCAAACCTACAACATTATAAAAACAGCCTTCAATACGTTCGATAAAGATTGCTCCTAAACCCTGGATATCAAATGCTCCTGCTTTATCCATTGGATTAACTTTCTTAAAATAATCTCTTATTTCATTATCGGATAAATCCCGCATAAAGATCTGGGTTTTTTCATAAGCAGTGTATCTTTCTCCACTATATAGATTAACAACCGCTAAGCCAGTATAGACCCAATGGGGTTTCTGGGATATCTCTTTAAGTATAGCAAAAGCCTGATCCATGCTATTTGGTTTTCCAATTATACTCTCATTCGATAAAACAACCGTATCAGCCCCTATAATTATTCCAGACTTAATCTTAGAAGCAACATCTTCTGCCTTCTTCAATGCATTGGAGATAACAAGATCTTCGGGTTTAAATCTTAATTCTCTCTCCTCTTCAACGACTGGTATAACAACGCTAAAATCTAATCCTATCTGCCTTAAAAGATCTTGCCTTGCCTTTGATCCTGAAGCCAAAATAATTCTAACCATCCACTACGCTCCTTCCAGCGAGATAACCAGTTGAAAAGGCCTGCTGGAGATTATAGCCTCCACTTTTAGCGCAGCCATCTATGATTTCACCCGCAAAGTAAAGGCCCGGAACAACCCTGGACTCCATAGTTCTAGGATTAATCTCTTCTATAGATACTCCGCCATTGGTTACCATTGCACTATCAATAGCCAAAGATCCTGTAACTGTTAAGGGCAGTTCTTTAAAAAGCTGGACTATCTTATGCCTCTCTTCTCGACTCAAAGTATTCACTTTTTTATCCTCAGATATACCGGAGATATAGAGAAAAATAGAGGCCATCCTCTTAGGCAATAGGCTGCGAATAACATTTTTAATCTTCATCTTGCTTTTTGCCTCAATCTCTTTTAAGATCCTTTCTTTGAGCTTCTCATTGCTCAATCCCGGCTTAAGGTCAATCAGCATCTCAACATGATTATGCTCTTCTAGTAAAGAGATGACATCGGCACTTAAATCCAGTATCAGAGGACCGGAAACTCCAAAATGAGTAAACATTATCTCTCCAATAGGAGAGACTATCTTCTTTCTCTTTTTACTGCCTCCAGCCTTATTAAAGCTGAATGTAACCCTGATATTCTTGAGCGATAACCCCTGCAACCTCTTGACCCAAACCTCTTGTGTCTTAAGCGGCACAAGTCCCGGATTTAAGGGCGTTATGGTATGGCCCAGTTTTTTAGCAAAACCAAAGCCATCTCCAAGCGAGCCTGTCATCTTATAAGAAGCTCCTCCTGTTGCAATAATCACCTTCTTAGCATAGATCTTCTTGCCATTCTCCAAGCCTAAACTAAAAGATTCTCTCTCCCTGCTTATACCCTTAAGGGGAGTGTTGAAGAGAGTTTTTATATTATTACTCTCTGAGATAGCCCGCTCTAATACTTCTACAACTGAAGACGATTTATCAGTAACAGGAAAGATACGCCCCTGCCTTTCAACCTTCATATCAAGTCCTCTGTCTTTGAAGAAAGCAATCAAATCATCATTAAAGAAAGAGTTGAATGCCTGTCTTAAGAAACGACCCTGTTTGCCAAATACTTCGATAAAACTATCAATATCAGCAGAGTTAGTAATATTGCAACGCTTCTTACCACTAAGTAAGATCTTATGACCAAGAGAGCTATTGCTCTCAACCAAAACGATACTTTTCCTAGATAAAGCAGCAATTATGCTGGCCATAGAACCAGCCGCTCCACCGCCAATTACAGCTATATCATAACTAGACAAAATAATATCTTCTCCATTCTCTTAAGATAGTATCTTTATGCATAATAAGTATAGTATGAATTATACCCAGAAACAACAAGCACTCTTACTATATTAGGTGCCCAAATGAATAGGTCGCGGTGAAGAGCACACACTTTTGAGTTCTTTTTTTAGGCAAATCCGGCACCAAAGCTGCTATTTGGATTTACCCTGATTGGCTACGCTCTGCATAGCCTTCCTAACCTCTTCCTCATCACCAAGATAGTAATGCTTCAATGGCTTTAACTGATCATCCAGCTCATAGATAAGAGGTATACCGGTTGGAATATTCAATTTTGGAATATCTTCATCTGAGACATTATCTAAATATTTAACTAAGGCTCGCAAGCTATTTCCATGGGCAGCAATCATAATAGTATCTCTCTCTTTTAAGACAGGCACTATCTCATCGTGCCAATAAGGCAGGAACCTATCTACTGTGTCCTTCAAACACTCCGTAAGAGGGATCTCGTCTTCTGTTAAATCTTTATATTTAACCTCATTGCCTGGATACCTTGGATCTGTCTTCGTAAGAGCAAGAGGCGGAACATCGTAACTTCTTCTCCAAATGTGGACCTGGTCCTCTCCAAACTCCGCAGCAGTCTCTTTCTTATTTAAACCCTGTAAAGCTCCATAATGCCTTTCATTTAACCTCCAGGAACGCTCAACCTTAACCCATGCTAAATCCATCTTATCCAGTACTATCCAGAGCGTCTTGATAGCCCTCTTTAAAACAGAGGTAAATACAATATCGAAACTATAGCCCCCCTTCTTTAGAACTTCACCTGCCCTCTCTGCTTCCTGAATACCTTTCTCTGATAAGTCAACATCTGTCCAGCCTGTAAACCTGTTCTCTTTATTCCAAGTACTCTCTCCATGTCTTAAAAGTATAAGTTTTTTCATATTCAACAATCTCCTTTTTTAAAACATTATCTAATTAACTCAATACATTATATGGAATATTGCAATTACAGCAACTATTAATTACATTAAAAAACAGCCTATCTTCAGCGTTAAAGCCTATAGACTAGAGTACTTAATCTTTCTAAGCTCTCTTATAATCAAAGTGCCCGTTATAGCCACGGCTATAATATCCGCAGCAGGACCACTGAACCATACCCCTTCTAAGTTATACAAATACGAAAGAATAAAAAGAGCAGGGATAAAGATAACCGTCTCTCTTAATAATCCAAGGAATATAGCGTAACCGCCTTTACCAATGGACTGGAAGAACCGTGTACCTAAGATATGGATAGTTGCAAAAGGACTCATAATCAGAAATACCCTAAGAGCATAGCTGCTTAGCCTAACAAGCTCGTCATCACCTTTTGAGAAAAGCTCAGAGATAGGCTCTACAAAGAACCAGATAACCAGAACTATTAAAAGTGTAATCAAAAACCCGCTTAAAGATGCGTAAAAAAATGTATCTTTAACACGATTGGATAGTTTAGCCCCATAATTATAACCAATAATAGGCTGCATCCCAGCTGCCATCCCGAAAGAGAACATTCTAACAATCGAGCCTAATGCAAAGATGATACCTAAAGCAGCGACTGCAATTTCACCTCCATAAAGCAACACCCTTTTATTCAAAAAAACAACCTGAATACTGCCTGCGATATTGGCCAATGCAGGCGATAGACCTAGCATAGATATCTTTTTAAAATTAACTAAATCTAGGCGCAGATGGTTCCTGCGAATATGCAAGAGACCCTTCTTTCTCATAACATAGAAAAGACCCATCAACACAACAACAGCTTCTGATATTATTGTTGCAAGAGCAGCGCCTGAGATACCCATTGAAAAAATAAATATAAATAAATAATCAAGTGCGACATTTAAAAGAGTTCCAGAGACAATCATTAATGTTGCATATATTGGATTGCCTTCTGCCCTTATGATAAATGTTAAAGTAAAGCCATAGAAAAAGAATATTGCTCCACTTATAAATATGCCTAAATACTCACGTGCATATGAAAATACCTCGGGGCCAACAGAGAAAAAACCCAATATTTGATCTTTAAATGCAAGACCCAAAAAAGAGGTCAAAAAACCAAATAGCGTTATAATAACAAAAGTATTACCAAAAACATTTTCTGCTCTCTCTCTATCTTTTTGACCTAAATATATTGATATCAAAGCAGATGAGCCGCTAGCACAGAGAAGAGATAGAGCAAAAATTATATGGAGCACAGGAAAAGCAATTGTTACTCCCGCTAAGGCAAGTGAGCCTACACCGCGCCCTATAAATATTCTGTCAACTACTATGTATAAAGAGTGGAGGACTAAGCTAAATACCGAAGGCAGAGAGAACTTAACTAAAAGATACCCTATTGACCTCTCTCCTATCTCTTGCGCTCTATTCATGGCTATAATGCAGAAGATACTATTTTTTATCTTTTACAAACATAAGCGGAAATACTATATCGCTAATACAACAAGGAATCCAAACAGCGAGAAACAAAAATATAAATACAACTACATGGCCAAAAACAGCATAAAGAGAGTCCCCTTTGGCCATCATAATGTGAAACAGGGATGCCCAGGTGCTTAAAAGAACATGGCCGTAATGAGGTATCTTTGTTGAAGGCCTAAAATATGCTATCGCTATACCTATGATAGCCAAAGGATTTACAAGATACCACTTCTCGATAAATCCAATATGGACATGCCTGTGAGGCATATTAAGCCAAGCCTCACCTATATAGGGAATAATAGAGTCGCTTATTGTAGCAATGCCTATAGAGCCAAAATAACCTACGGCGAGAAGAACAAGAATATTACATTTTACCTTATGAGTCTTACACTTATAGAGCTTATACATTGAAGCGGTAACTAAAGCACTAAAAAGCACATGCAGGGGGTGTAGGATATAAAAGATGTTATAAGACGTTTCTCGGGGTGTACCGGAGAAGAGAACCATGATAATAACACCAGATACTGCGCCTAAGGCAGTAAAAGGTGCATGCTCTTTTAATTCTCTGGTAATAAGTTTAAGCATAGCTTCAGCACTATAAATCTTATTGATTCCTGCTTTATTATTATTAAAATACTCTAAGCTGTCAATAGCACAGAATATATTTTACAAAAAGAATGGTTACTCTTTGAGTTTAATAGCACTCTCAATAACTACTATTATATCTAAAGAATTGAAAGGTTTTATTAGACATTCAGCAATACCGCAGATTTCCACATAGGTCTTATGCTCTTTTTCGGCATAGTAACCGAAGATACTGTCAATCTAATAGTGTATCTATAAAAGAGGATATTGCCCGCCTCTCTTGCGGCGCAACATTCCTGAATGATACACCGAACCTATGCAAGTCTTCTCTGAAAGGAAAATTATAGCAAACCTCACCTGTAATACTCATCGGGCTATAGCGCTTAGTCTCTCTTGCCCCTAAATTAACCAAGGTAAATTTTGTCTCAACATTGGTTTTGGGAGAAAAATCATAGTCCGATATAAACCCTGCACCACTATCGCTTATATCAAACATCTTGACAATAATATCTCTGGGCTCAACAATAGTTCTAGATTTAAAGAGCTCCTGAGTCGTGCATACTGCGGTAAAATTCACCTTAAACCTTTTATGTCTTCTTCTTTCAATTACTGAAGAATCTGAATCCATATCAAATTTTAACCTCCAATTAATATTATAAATCTAGGGCTAATTTTTACAATAAAAAATATTAATTAATCTCACAGAGTTTTGACCTTATATTCTCAAGCTTGCCAAAACATATAAGAGTATCGTCCTGTATTATCTTCATGCTAGCCTGAGGATTTGGTATTGTCTCCCTCTTTCTCTCTATTGCAAGCACAGTTATATCCCAACTTCTAAGATTAGATTCCTGCAAAGTTTTATCTAGAACAGGACTGCTATCGCATATTTTTATACTAGATATACCATATCCGCCAGTAGATATGACTAGCTCCTCAAACGATACGCGCTTAATCATATCTCTATTTATTATTCTCATTCTAAGTGCTTTGGTCAGTTTGCGGGAAATATTTGTCTTATTAAAGATCTTATAACTAAAATAAAGTACGGCGGCTATTATTACCACATTTACAAGAGGTGATACTTGATAAGGTACTACCGAACCTAGAAAAGGAATACGGAACTCCAAAACATCCGGCCTCAAAGAGTTGGCAAAAGTAGCTACAAGAGAAACTAATCCGGCATTACCAAGCACCATAAGAACTGAAGCGATACGCCGTCTCTGTGGATTAGCGGTAATGAGCTCAGACTCTCTGGTTGTAAAACCTGTCCCGGTAAAACAGGAGAGTGCCTGAAACTTTGCAAACGACCAGTCAACACCGGTAAGCTCAAAAGCAATAGCTCCAATCCTAACAACTATAAAAGATATAACCAGAATAACAAAAAACAATAATAGATTCATAAGCTCTCCATTGGTTAACAAAAATATTATATCTAGATATAAAACAAAATGGAAGAAATATAAGAACGGGGTAGAAAGAATATCTACCCCGAATTAAATCAGTTTTATTTTATAGCGCTCTTTAAACCAGTCCCTGCTTTAAATACAGGTACTTTTCTTGCAGCTATTTGAATAGCTTCGCCTGTCCTGGGGTTTCTACCTGTTCTCGCTTTTCTCTGAGAAGCCTTAAAAGTTCCAAAACCTGTAATTGAGACAGAGTCGCCTTTCTTTAAAGCAGCAACGATACTACCCAAGATAACATCTACAGCCTGAGAAGCTGCTTTCTTCGTACAAGTTACTTTAGCTACTGCTTCCACCAAATCACCTTTGTTCATCTTTGCACCTCCTTTATTTTTATAAGATCAGAACAACATTTTATGACTTATAAAGATTAAAGTCAATAAATCTATTATCGAGCAGAGAGAGAATTACCGTTTTTCTTACAGAGAGACTTAGAGCATTTTCCAGTCCAACACTGTAAGCAGAGCTTCTCTCTAGGCAGCCCTATTGCTTTAATCATATCCTCCATAGTTTGATAACGCAGACTACTGACCCCTGTATCATCTTTAACCCAATCAACCATCTTCTTGTATTTATCTGTCTCAGGATCAAGATACTCCGACACATCATCTATCTCCTTACCCTCTATATCTTTTATAGCACGCCTAGCTACTAACTCTCCTGTGGTCCGAGTTGATATATTATATTTACAGGGAAACAGAAGCGGAGAAGACGCCACTCTAACATGAATCTCAGAAGCGCCTGAATTCCAGAGCTTTGTTATTGTAAAATTTTTAAGCTGAGTACCTCTGACAATAGAATCCTCGCAGAGAACTATTTTATTACCATTAATAATATCGCGAATAGGAATAAGTTTCATCGTAGCTATGAGATCTCTCCTAGATTGATTAGAAGGAGTATAGGACCTGCCATAACCAGGGGTATACTTAACAAGTGGACGACGGAAAGCAACTTTAGACTCCATAGCATAGCCAATAGCATGAGCAGTACCGGAATCAGGAACACCGCAGACAAGATCAGGTTTTAAATCTTTATCTCTCTGAGCTAAAAGACGACCGCTGCGCTCTCTAGCAACCTCAACATTTATACCTTCGTAATTTGAAGCAGGGAAACCTGTATATATCCAAAGAAAGGAACATACCTGCATATCATCTCTCGGCTCTGATTTTAAGATCAAACCATCTTTGTTAATTAAAACTATCTCTCCAGGCTCAAGGTACTTAACAACCTCAAAACCAAGATTGTGAAATGCCGTAGTCTCAGTCGTCACAGCCCATGAAGAATCCTTCTTTCCGACTACCAGCGGAGAATAGCCCAATCTATCTCTTGCAGCATAGATACCATCTTCATTTACAATAAGGAGAGAACAGGCTCCGTCGATTAGCTCAAATAATTTTTCAACTCCAGAAACAAAATCGCTCTCTCTTGCAATGAGTTTAGCAGCTAATTCTGTCATATTTATGCCGCCCTTGGTAACTTCACTCAATGTAATACCGTCTTCAAACATCCTGCTGGCTAGAGGCTGAGCATTAACAAGGTTACCGTTGGTAACCATACAGAAAGAACCCAATTTAGAGTTTTGAAAGATCGGCTGCTCATCAGAATCACTTACTACCCCTATTCCCCTATCTCCTTTGACACCTTCTATCTCATCGTAAAATTTAGATTTAAACTGACTCTGACTTATATTATGGATTCTACGAAAAAAACCTTCTTCTCTCGAAATAGCAATACCACCATACTCTGCACCCAAATGTGAATGGTAGTCCACCCCATAAACTAAATCCTGAGAACAGTCGTTTTTTGAAATAACACCAAAGATGCCGCTCATTTCATCCCCCAATCTTTTAAATTAGATAAGAACTGCCATGCCTAATACTCCAGCATTATACAACAGGTGGGATTAATATCCATAAAAATATTGGGGAATCTGAAAAAATGGATTTTTGACTCAATTCATACAATCTGGATCAGCTAAAAATAGTCTTATCTTCTCTGCTTCATTTGAAGGAAGACTCCATTCTCTAACCATTCTCAGGACAGCTTCTTCCCGGACTTCTCTTCTCTGGTCACAGCGAGAGATGTTTTTGATTCGGATCTTTAAGTATTTAGCCATATAACAGCAATCAATACACTTCATAGATCTGCCTTTATTTTATTTAACATCTTCATCTTAGCGCAATTATACCATATTTTTAGATCAAATACAAACATCATTAATATTTTTAAAAAGTAATTACATAAACACTTCAGGTATAACACTTAGAGAAATCTAAACCTAGACTTTAACTCCTCGGCTAAAGCCCTATTCGCCAAATCTTTTAAGAATGGATCTCTCTCAAGAAGCTCAAAAGCCTCCCCTCTGATACTCTCTAAGAGATCTGCATTCTGATAAGCAAGTTGAAGAGATTCAGTAGATATAAAGCCGTGTTGTCTAATACCTAAAATTTCACCGCTACCCCTAATCTTGAGATCCTCTTCTGATATCCTGAAACCATCCTCTATGCTTACTATAGCATTAAGCCTTTTGTAAGCTTCGCCTGTTTTAGGATCAGCTAATAATATGCAATAAGCGTTTTGAGAAGCTCGACCAACCCTGCCTCTTAACTGATGGAGTTGTGATAGTCCAAATCGATCTGCATCTTCTATTATGATAATTGAAGCATCCGGAACGTCAATACCAACCTCAATGACAATAGTGCTGACCAAAACTGAGATCTCTCCTTTTTTAAACTCATCAATAATCTTTTTCTTATCCTCCCCGCTCATCTTGCCGTGCAAAAGCGCCACCCTATCCGGACCTAGTAAAGATTCCAGATCTCTGTAAGCCTCTTGGACGTTTCTTAACTCATCCTCTGATTCTTCTATTCTTGGACAAACCATAAAACCCTGAGCACCGCTATCGACCAGCTCTTTTAAAAAACTATAGACATACCTCCTTCTCTTGGTACCAACCCAATAAGTGCTTATCTTCTTCTCCCCAAAAGGAGTCTCTCTTATCGTCGATATATCCATATCTCCAAATATAGTCAATGCCAACGTTCTAGGTATAGGTGTTGCAGTCATGATTAAGTAATCCGGAGCGGAGCCCTTCTTTTTCAAAATTCTACGCTGCTGAACTCCAAATTTATGCTGCTCATCCACTACAATAAGACCGAGATTATTAAATTCAACATCTTCTTGCAGGAGAGCATGGGTCCCAACAACAACAGATATCTCTCCAGATGCAATATCTCCCACTATCTCTCTACGGCAATCTTTCTCAAGACCGCCTATAAGTAAACCTGTCTCAATATTAAAAGGAGAAAGAAACTCCGATATTTTAACATATTGCTGCTGAGCTAAAATCTCAGTAGGCACCATAATGGCTGTCTGATAGTTTCCAGATGCTGAAAGCAGAGAGGCATAAGCTGCTACAACAGTCTTGCCAGTCCCAACCTCCCCTTGAAGCAGCCTATTCATGGGAGAAGGAGCGCGCATATCTTTCTCGATATTTCTTAAAACTCTCTCTTGAGCCTCGGTTAAACCAAAAGGTAAAGCATTTTTAAAATCCAACATTGTATCGGGAGTAAAATTATGACTGACACCTTGCTCCAAAAACCTTCTTTTAACTCTTTTCATACCTATAGCAATCTGTATCATGAATATATCTTCAAACGCCAATCTATATCTGGCCTTTTCTGTGATATCGATATCCTGAGGAAGATGGAGATTAATTAAAGCATCGACCCTACCCATGATAGAATATCTATTAATTATAAAATCAGGTATAAACTCTTTTATGCTCTCTTTATATCGCTCTAGCTGATCGCAAACTAGTTTCCGTATAAACTTTTGAGTCAATCTCCCAGAAAGAGGATATACTGAAACAATGCCTAAGTCTGGGTCTCCTGAAATCAGTATCTCATAATCAGGGGAGTTCATTCTTAATCCCTTGTAAAGATCAACCTTACCGTAAAGAACAATATCAGAACCCTTTTTAATTACATTTTGAAGATAGGGCTGATTAAACCAGCTGATATGAATATTTGAACTATCGTCATCAATAACAGCTTCATATATAGCAATATTACTTCTGGAACGCCTAAGATTAGTACGTCTTACCTCTCCTCTAATTGCTGCTATATCGCCTGGATTCAACTCCGATATCTTCTTGATTATACGCCGATCTTCATACCTTCTCGGAAAAAGATAGAGCAGATCTCGCAAATTGCTAACGCCCAGAAGATTAAAATCAAGGGCCCTCTTAGGGCCAACCCCTTTAATATAGCGAATGTCGTTGAATAGACTATTTACCTCTTGCATTTTAATTAATAAATATGATAGTATTTAGAACTGTTTTTTACAAGCAAGGAGGAAATAATTATGAGCAGAGTATGTCAAATGTGCGGCAAAGGACCGACCGCTGGACGCACAATAACAAGGCGTGGTATGGCTAAGAAAAAAGGTGGCGTAGGAAAGAAGACAACAGGAATATCAAAGAGACGATTCTTGCCTAACCTGCAGAATGTAAAAGTTAAAGTAGATGAACAAACTAAGACTATACGAATCTGTACATCTTGTATTTCAAAAGGTACAATTAAAAAAGTTTAAGCATCATCTTTAGACAACCTAAAATCCTCCAGAAAAAGAGTAACACTTTTAACTCCTTTCCAGATACCAACTGAAGGAATATAAGCAATATCTATTAACTCTCCCACTTTGGGTAGATTATCACCATCTTTATCTTTATAAAGAACCTGCTGAGAAAAATCACCCTTCCTGACCCAAAACTTATAGAAGTTGCGCGCCAGAGGCCTGATACTAGAAACAACTTTGACTGAAGAAGTCAAAAATAGAGGCTCGGAATTCTCAGTTCCAAAAGGTTCAAGCAGCTCTAAATCTTTGAAAAAACTATCATTCATTTGACCAAAATCCAATTCCCCGTCCAACTCAATTTTAGACACCAAAGAAACCTCCTTAAAGGCTTCCTGGGTAAGATCGAACATTTTAGATTTAAACTTAGTCCAATTTTCTCTCTTTAAGGATATTCCACAGGCTGCGGCATGGCCGCCAAACTCTTCTAATATGTCAGTACATAATGATACTGCTTTAAAAATGTTGAAATCGGGGATAGAGCGCCCGGACCCCTTAAGAAGTATATCAGACTCTGAAAAAACTATTGAAGGCCTATAATACTTATCTGCTAATTTTGAAGCAACAATTCCCAAGACTCCAGGATGCCAGTCTCTACCCTTCACTATTACGATATTATCCTTTGAAAAATCAACCTCCTGATCAACAGCTCTTAAAGACTCCTTCAAAATTTCAGCTTCTATCTCTCTGCGCCTTCTGTTGGACTCTTCAAGCTTAGAAGCCAACGCTTCTGCTTCAATCTTATCTTTTGATATTAAAAGCCTAAATGCATCTTCAGCCGAATCAATTCTTCCTGCAGCATTAAGTCGAGGTCCTAAAACAAACGCTATATTTCTAACGCTCACCTTATCTTTGCTTAAAGAGGCTGCGTTGAAAAGTTCCTTTAAGCCTACTCTCTCTGTTTCCGCTAAAATTTTAAGCCCCTCTTTAATAAGTATCCTGTTCTCACCTTTTAGTGATGCAACATCAGCAACGGTACCAAGGCACACAAGATCCAGAAAACCTAAAAGCCTCTCATCTTTTATGCCTAACATAGCCTCTAATACCTTAAATACTAGCCCAACTGCTGCAAGATCTTTATCAGGATAGCTACAATCATTCTGCCAGGGGTCTATTATTGCATCTGCAGGGGGGTGGAGATTATCTTTGGGTCTATGGTGGTCTATTACGATAACATCTACACCGGAGTTTTTAAGTTTTTCTATTTCACTTATTGCAGTGATACCGCAATCAACGGATATAAACAGATCCACCTTAGAGCTTATTGCCGCGCTGACTGCAGAGTCGCTGATACCATAACCTTCATCTATTCTGTGTGGGAGATATGGAATAGGGTCGAGATTATTTATCCTGAAAAATTCATACAATAAGGCCAGCGAAGTTATCCCGTCAACATCGTAATCTCCCAGCACCATCACCTTCTCTCCCTTAACTATTGCCATCTTTATTCTATCTACCGCTAAACTCATATCCTTAAGCAGATAAGGGTCATGGAGATCATAGAGCGTATGGAAGAGAAATCTTTCGGCTTCCACCATCTCAGATATACCTCTATTTAAAAGAACACGGGAAAGGGTAAGAGAGATACCAAGATTAGCGCTAAGAAGATCGGCTTTCTTAGAGTCAAAATCACGGAGATGCCAAGCTTTGTTCATAAGGACTCGGTGCGCAGAAAGCCTTCAGCATATTTCTCTTTAAGCTGCAAGCTGCTGGCAAGCTTCATGTCTCTATCTAAGACCCTCTGAACAAGAGAGTTCTCATGGCTATTAAAATCGGGGTTCTCTGCTTGAGACCTATGCTCCTTCAGAGATAGCGCCTTAAGCTCCATCAAGTGATTATCAAACCCAACAAAGAAATTAACATCCCTTTTATTAAAACTCTCCCAAACGCTCTTATAGCAATATATTATGGTTCTTATGCTATACTGCACTAAGGCCTCATCTATTATCTGCGCTCCCATAATATGGGTAGAACCAGGGTCTCTATCAGTAGCTACAAAGACAATATCCGGCATAAATGTAGTCAGTAAATTATAGACAGCCTCTGTATCTTCTGAGTCTGGAACCCGATTGGAGTAAAAAGGTAGGTCCAGAAAGACTAAGTCTTTCTCTCTCACGCCTAAAACACCCATAGATTTAACAGCCTCTTTAGTTCTTATTTTTTTCTTCTTATAATTAGGAATATTGGAAAATACTCCTCTCTCTCCATCCGTAAGGTATGCAATCTTAAATATATTTCCCCTCTGAGCAATCTTATAGATTGTTACCCCCATCCCCACAACCTCATCATCGGGATGAGGAGAGAATATTAAGATCTTCTTATGCCTAGGAATAGAATCTATCAACTCTTTTTACCCTTCATCCAATCTACTATCACAGGAGATGCAATAAAAACAGAGGAATAAGTTCCGACTATCACACCTACAAGCAATACAAACGAGAACGGATTGATAACCTCCCCCCCAAAAAGAAAGAGAGATAATACCGTAAGAAGAGTGGTAAAAGAAGTTAGAAAAGTACGGCTTAAGGTTTGGTTGATCGAAAAATTAACAAGCTCTGGAAGTTTCATCTTCTTTTGAAAATGCATATTCTCTCTTATCCTATCAAAAACAACAATGGTGTCATTTATAGAGTAGCCGACAACGGTAAGCAACGCTGCAATAACAGGCAGAGAAAATTCACGTTGAGTGAGACTCATAGCTCCAACACATATCAATATATCATGTAAAAGAGCTATTATCGCTACAATTGCAAATTTAAACTTAAACCTGATGGCTATATAGATACACATTGCAATAAGAGCAAAGGTTATAGCTAATATCGCTTTTCTTTTTAAATCGGCACCTACTATAGCCCCGACACTCTCCATTCTTAAGATTGTAGTATTATCTTTTCCAAAAACATCTCTTAATTTTGAGACTATATCTTCTGTAGCTCCAGCATAAGTACGAATTATAAACCTCTTCGTATTCTTAACACGTTGAATAAGAGAGTCTCCTAACCCTATCTCAGACAAAGCGCTCCTTACATCATCTGTTGAGACTTCGTTCTTAAATTCATACTCTTGAAGAATTCCGCCTGTAAAATCAATGCCAAAATTCTTCTCTCCTCTGCTATAGAAAGAGAAGATTCCTATGATTATAAAAACCAGAGATAAAAAATAAGCAAAACGCCGCTTCGATATAAATTTCAACTTAGGGGTTGTCGGGAATAGAGCAAACATCGGCAGCTTCTTCAAACCATAATAGGTCAAGCTATCAAATATAACCCTGGTCACAAAGAGTGCGGTAAACATGCTGGCTACTATACCTATGCTCAGAGTAGTCGCAAAACCACGAATCGGACCGGTTCCAAACTGAAATAGTATCAGGGCGGCTATAAGAGTAGTTAGATTGGCATCTAAGATAGTAACAAAGGCCTTCTGGTAGCCATATTGAATAGACGCAGAGAGAGGCTTGCCCAGCCTCAGCTCTTCTCTAATCCTTTCATAGATTAAAACATTGGCATCTACTGCCATGCCTATAGTAAGAACAATACCTGCAATTCCAGGCAGAGTAAGTGTAGCGCCAAAATAACCTAAAGCACCGAATATTATGACCATATTCAATATAAGAGCAACTAAGGCAACAGCACCTGCAAGCAGATAGTAGATAATCATAAACAGTGCAACTGCAGAACCACCCATTGCTATGGCCTTGAGACCTTTAAATATAGAATCTTTACCCATAAGAGGGCCGACAGTTCTCTCCTCTTCAATAACTAGAGGAGCGGGAAGAGAGCCGGCCTTTAAGACTATTGCCAAATCCCTTGCCTCCTGCAATCCAAACCTGCCACTTATAATAGCCTCACCCGAAGGTATTCTCTCTTTTATGACAGGAGCTGACTTTATCTTTCCATCCAACAGTATCGCAAGCCTCTTGCCTACATTATCAGCTGTAATCCTGGCAAATTTACGGGCACCTTCAGCATCAAACTTAAGACCCACAATGGGCTGATTAAAACGCGATTGATCAAACCTTACTTCTGCATTTACAAGATGTTCACCCGTTAAAGCCGTATTACTATGTAACAACAGAGATTCCTCGTTAAGAGCACTGATCTCATAGCCTATTGGGATATTACCTGAAGAAGATCTCCTTATGAGCTCAGGATCAGAACTCACAAGCTTAAACTCTAACATAGCAGTCTGACCGATAAGATTAATCGCTCTATCTCTATCGTTGATACCAGGCAGCTGAATCAATATCTTATTCTTACCCTGCTTCTGTAATACAGGCTCTTTAACTCCAAATTGATCAATTCTATTTCTTAAGATCTCAAGCGCTCTATCAACAGCGCCTTCTCTTGCCTCCTCAAGAATCTTCTCAGTCTCGACTCTTAAAACAAGATGCATTCCGCCTTTTAAGTCCAATCCAAGGTTAATCTTATCCTGAAGCGGATAAAAGCTGGCTATAGAGAAGCCGACAATGGCTAGAATTAATAGTAGTTTCCAGAAAACATTTCTCATGTCATCCTCCTAATCATTAGAATAAATACTACATCAATCGGTTAATTTTATTCTGAGCTCTTCTTAACTCTTGCAACAGCACTTCTATCCAGGAGAATCTTTGTATTGTCATCTATCTTTAATAGGAATTCTCCCTTCTTGATATCTTGAATCACTCCATGTACTCCACCTATAGTAACAATTGAATCTCCCTTCTCAAGAGCATCCATCATCTTGTTATGCTCTTTCTGCTTCTTATGCTGAGGCCTAATAAGAAGAAAATAAAAGATAAAAAAGATGAGGATTAAAGGAAAGAGAGTAGCCATAGGGTTTGGTTGAGCTTGTACTTGTGCTAAAATCATACTATTCCTCCTTGTAGAATACAGACATTTTGCTAATTAATTCACCTAGGTTGCCTTCTCTTAAGGCAACCCTTATTTTTTCCATAAGTTTACTATAGAAATATATATTATGAAAGGATAAAAGTCTCAACCCCGATATCTCAGAACTATTTATAAGGTGTCTTATATAAGCAGTATTATAATTACGGCAGACAAAACAGTCACACTCAGAATCTAAGCTTAACATATCGTCTTTATACCTTGCATTCCGAACAACCTTCTTACCTCTCCAGGTAAAAGCAGTACCCGTCCTGCCATGACGTGTAGGTATAATACAATCAAACATATCAACTCCAGCCTCAACCCCTTTTAATATGTCATAGGGAGTTCCCATCCCCATAACATAGAGTGGTTTATCTCTATCCAGATTTAATGCCACGTAATTTATGATTTCATATGTCAAGCTTTTCGGTTCCCCAACGCTAACTCCGCCAACTGCATAACCATCAAAACCTATACCAAGAAGCTCCTCGATGGATCTCTTTCTTAGATCCTTATAGGTTGCACCTTGTATAATACCGAAAAGAAGAGGCCTGTTCTTATTTTCAAAATCGTAATATTTTAAAAAATGCTCCTTACTTCTCTTTGCCCAGAGCAATGTTCTATCAAGGGCTCTCTCTGCATCTATTTTTGATGCAGGATATGCTAGGGGCTGGTCTAAAGGCATGATTATATTGCTTTTTAATTTAAACTGAATATCTAGAACTGCTTCGGGAGTTAAAAAATGTCTAGAGCCGTCAATATGAGAGCTGAACTCAACGCCATCATCGCTAACTTTACGCAGGTCGGCCATACTAAAAACCTGATAACCACCGCTATCTGTTAATATCAAACCATCCCAGGAGATAAACTCACCCAAACCTCCTGCCTTTTCAATAATTTCAACACCCGGCCTTAAGTAAAGATGGTAGGCATTAGACAGAATAAGTCCATACCCCGCTTCTCTTAAATCTGAAGAGGTGAGAGTCTTAACACTGCCCTGGGTAGCTACAGGCATAAACAACGGCAGCTCTAAACCTAAAATCTTTTTCATATCTTAAACATCTAAGAAGCACTTAGAGGGTTTTGCTTTAACGAATAAAAATTTCCATCCCTAATTTATCTCTTACTTCTTTCAAAAGCTCTCTCTTTACATCTATTTTCTGCTGAGTTTCAAAGATCACATCTGCGTCCACATCTTTACATATCACTTTCAGAGGGACTTCACCTTTATACCTCTTTAAGATCTCCAATAACGGAACCATCTTAGAGTCTATGTCTTCGGATGCATCTATCTCTATAAAAGCAGATGAGAGAAATTTGTAAGGAGCCTCGTTTAATCCAAAAATTTCTGCCACAACTATTTGAGGCTCTTCCCCTCTAAGTATGAACATCCCTTTTACAAAAACTATATTGCCTTCTACAATAATATCAGCGTTCTTACTGTAAATCTCTGGAAAAGCAATGGCATTGATACTGCCTTCTAAATCTTCTATCTTCATTATAGCCATACATTGGTTCTCACCTTTTGTAATCTTTTTCTTTAAAAAAGAAATCAATCCTCCAATCATAACTTCAGAGCTTTCTCTAAAATTAAGCAGACCTTTGGTATCTGTCGTAGAATACCTGCTTATAATACCCTCATACTCCTGAAGAGGATGACCTGAAATATAAAAACCCAATAAACTTCTCTCAAATTTAAGCAGCTCTTCTTTAGGCCACTCTTCTATATCAGGTATATATTTTTCTAGATCTACATCAAAAGACCCCTTATCTGAATCAAAGAAAGAGAGCTGCCCTTTAAGAGCATCTTTTTGAAAAAATTGGGCTGTTTCGAGCGCTCTATCTAAAACACTTAGAAGCGCTGATCGTTTATAGCCCATAGAATCGAAAGCTCCAACTCTTATAAGACTCTCAATAACTTTCTTGTTTACAGCGCGAGAATCGACTCTCTTACAAAAATCAAAGATAGATTTAAACCTGCCTTTATCTTTTCTAGAACCTATTATTGACTCTACTGCATGAATACCTACGTTCTTAATCGCATAAAGCCCGAAACGTATCACATCCTCTTTAATAAGAGTAAAACGCATAAAGCTCTCATTGACATCCGGGCCTAAAATTGTAAGCCCCTTTTTCTGCGCATAATCTAAATAACCTTTTAGTTTATCCGTATTGTGCATCTCACTACATAGCAATGCAGTAACAAACTCCGGGAAATAATGAGCCTTAAGATAAGCAGTGCGATAAGATATTATTGCATATGCAGTGGAATGGCTCTTGTTAAAACCATAGCCGGCAAACTTCTGTATCAAATCAAATATCTTCTCTGCATTTCTCTCCTTGACATTATTAACCTGAGCACCTTTAATAAATTTATCCCGCTGCTCATTCATTATCTCAGGTAACTTCTTACCCATAGCACGCCTTAAGAGATCTGCTTCGGCCATTGTAAAACCAGCCAAATCAGACGCAATCTGCATAGCCTGCTCCTGATATAGTATTATCCCATAAGTCTCTGACAATATAGGCTTTAACAAAATATGTTCATAATTTATATGGGCATTACTGCTCTTCCTTTTGATAAAATCATCTACCATACCTGAACCCAGTGGTCCAGGTCTATAGAGAGCAAGTATGGCTATTAGGTCCTCAAATTTATCCGGTTTTAATCTCTTAAGTAAAGAGCACATCCCGGAACTCTCAAGCTGAAAGATACCGCTACCGTCCCCCTCTGAAAGAAGCTCATAGGTATTGCTATCGTCTGTTGTAATATTTTCTACATTAATATCCTCCCCTCTGGTTCTCTTGATTATTTTCTGACACTCATCTATCATTGTAAGAGTTCTAAGGCCAAGGAAATCTATCTTCATAAGGCCTACCTTATCGATGGAAGACATATCATAACCGGTTATAATTTCACCGTCAGGGACTTTATATAAAGGAATAAGTTCAACTAATGGCGCGCCGCTTATGACTACTCCAGCAGCATGGACAGAGACATGTCTTGCAAGGCCTTCTAAGACTTTAGCTGTACTAATCAAATCTTTCAACTTAGCATTGGTCATCATGTTAGCCAAAGCAGGTTCAACCTTTACTGCCTTTTCAATATTCATATCCGGCTCTTGAGGAATCAGCTTTGCAATCTTATCCGCTTCCTGATAAGGAATATTAAGGGCTCTAGCAACGTCTCTTATGGCGGCTCTGGCCTGCAAGGTTCCAAATGTTATAATCTGAGCAACATTATTTTCGCCATATTTATTAACAACATAGTCAATTACCTGCTGTCTTTTCTCGTAACAGAAATCTATGTCTATATCTGGCATAGAAGCCCTGCTGGGGTTGAGAAACCTTTCAAAGAGCAATCCGTATTTTAAAGGGTCTATTGTGGTGATATTTAAAAGATAACTTACAATACTTCCTGCTGCAGAACCTCTACCTGGACCTACGGGTATATCATGCTCCCTTGCAAAATTTATAAAATCTCTAACTATTAGAAAATAGCTTGTAAAACCAAGGCTGTTTATTGCATTGAGCTCGTGCTCTAATCGTTTCTTGACTTCATCGGTTGTGTTCGGGTATTTTTCAGATAAACTCTCCTGGCAAATTAAGCTTAGGTACTCCCTTTGATTGTATCCTTGGGGGACCTCAAAATTAGGCAGCCTAACCTTGTTGAATTCAAACTCAACATTACATTTATCGGCTATCACAATAGTATTTGATATAGCTTCAGGTATCTCCGAAAATAACTCTTTCATCTCCTGGGGAGATTTAAGATAAAATTGGTCTGTACTCATTCTAAATCTGTTAGGATTATCCATAGTAGTCTGGGTCTGGACAGCCAGAAGAACCTCATGAGCATAAGCATGCTCTTTTCTTAAATAGTGCACATCGTTAGTTGCAACATAGGGCGTACTGGTCTCCTTAGCAAGCTTCAGCGCACCCTTAATCAAATCTCTCTGCTCAGGCAAAAATTGATCCTGCATCTCTATATAAAAAGAGTCTTTATCGAATAGATCCTTATAGAAAGAGATATCATCTTTTGCTTTTTGAATATTACCACCTAGAAGCGCCTGATTTATCTCTGATTTCAAACATCCGCTTAAACAGATTAAACCTTTTGAGTATTGAGCCAGAGCCTCTCTATCTATTCTAGGTTTATAGTAAAAACCTTCTAAATAACCTAGGCTTACAAGTTTTACCAAATTCCTGTAACCATCTTCGTCTTTTGCTAAAAGGGTAATATGATGAAGTCCCCTGCTCTTAATTCCGCCGGATTTATCAAATCTAGAACCAGGAGTTAAATAGAGCTCTGACCCCATTAGAGGCTTTATTCCTCCCGCCATTGCTTGAGAATAAAAATTTATGGCTCCGAATAGATTACCATGGTCGGTTATTGCAACCGCAGGCATTCTATGCTGATTACAGACCTCTATTAACTCCTTAATTTTACATGCACCATCCAGCAGGCTATACTGAGAATGTAAATGCAGGTGTACAAAGTCTGAATGAACCATATATTATCTACCAATCACAGGTTAAAATATTATTCCCACTCTATAGTAGCAGGAGGCTTAGAGCTTACATCGTAAACCACTCTATTAATACCTTTGACCTCATTAATAATTCTGTTTGATATTAATCCAATGGTGTTATAGGGCAGTTTAGCCCAGTCTGCAGTCATACCATCAACACTCTTGACCGCTCTAATAGCAAGTGTATTTTCATAGCTGCGGCCATCACCCATAACTCCAACACTCTTAACAGGTAGAAGCACCCCAAATACCTGCCAGACCTTGCTATATAAACCCTGAGCCTTTATCTCTTCAATTATAATAGTATCGGCAGCCCTTAAGATCTTTAATCTTTTTTTTGTAATTTCCCCTATAATTCTAACCCCGAGCCCAGGACCAGGGAAAGGATGTCTATATACTATCTCATCAGGCAGCTTGAGCAGTTTGCCTATCTTTCTTACTTCATCCTTAAAGAGGAATCTAAAAGGCTCTATTAACTTTAACTTCATCTTAGCAGGAAGCCCGCCTACATTATGATGACTCTTTATCTTAGCAGAAGGGCCTCCAAAAGCAGAGAGAGACTCTACTACATCTGGATAGAGGGTACCTTGGGCAAGATATTTAATACCTCCTATCTTTTTAGCCGTAGAATCAAAAACTTTTATGAACTCATTGCCGATTATCTTCCTTTTCTTCTCAGGGTCAACTATACCTTTAAGAGCACTTAAAAACTGCCTTGTCGCATCAACATAGTGGAGATTTATATTAAAATCATTCTTAAAGACTTGATTTATTTTGTCTGCCTCTCCAGCTCTGAGCAATCCATTGTTTACAAAAACAGGATGCAGCTTATCGCCTATTGCCTCACTGAGAAGCATTGCAGCAACAGAAGAGTCAACCCCTCCAGAGAGACCTAAGACAACTCTCGCCTCACCAACTTTAGATCTAATATCACATGTTGATTGCTTGATAAAAGAAGAGAGCTTCCACTCCCGCTTACAATTACAGATATCTAAAAAATTACCAATAATTTTTTTACCATATTGAGTATGGACAACCTCTGGGTGAAACTGAATAGCATATAACCCCTCCTTAGACTCCATAGCAGCAATGCTGCAGTTGTCAGTATGAGCAGTCTTTTTAAAGCCGCAGGGTAACCTGCTAACCTCATCCCCATGACTCATCCAGCAGATAAAATCTTTTTTGATTGATTTAAAAATCTTACTTTTACCATCACCAGAGTATATCCTAACCTTACCGTACTCACGCCTTTTTGAATTCAAGACTCGCCCGCCTAAAGACTTGGTCATAACCTGCATACCGTAACAGATGCCAAGCACCGAGATCCCAAGCTTAAAAATACCTTCATCTGGAAGAGGGAATTTTTTTAACTCAACACTGCTTGGACCTCCGGAAAGGATTAAACCAGAGGGGGCTATCTTAGCTATTTCATGAGCTTTAATGTTAAAAGAAACTATCTCAGAGAAGACATTTAATTCTCTTATCTTTCTTGCTATAAGCTGAGTATATTGAGAACCGAAATCAAGTATTAATATCTTATCCATAATAACTATTAGACAGTAAAATTAAGAGCAAGAAAAACCCGCAACCTATCGATTTAAACCAATCTATTTACCCATTCCAACTCTTTGCGCACGCTGGAAAAGCTTTCCCTCTGTCTGTATTGAAGGGGCTATAATAATCTCAACTTTCTGCATTTGAGATATATCTTTTGCACCTAAAGAACCCATAGCGGTCTGAAGAGCCCCAATAAGATTCTGAGAACCATCATCAACTTTGGCAGGACCAAGCAGTATCTCCTCTAGAGTTCCTGTACTCCCTACATATATCCTGGTACCACGCGGTAGATTGTAGTGGGGAGTTGCCATACCCCAATGGTAACCTCTACCAGGAGCCTCTTTTGCGCGCGCTAGTGATGAACCTATCATTACAGAGTCAGCTCCGGAGGCAAAAGCCTTACAGATATCTCCCCCTGTACGCATACCTCCATCTGTGATTACAGGCACATACCGCTCTGTCTTTTTAAAATAATCATCTCTTGCTTTTACAGCATCACAAGTTGCTGTCACCTGAGGCACGCCAATACCTAAGACCCCTCTTGTTGTACAGGCTGCACCAGGCCCTATACCTACAAGAATAGCAGCAGCACCAGCCTGCATTAAATCCATTGCAACATCATAGGTTACACAGTTTCCCACTATAACCGGTATACTCATATAACCACAGAACTTCTTATAATCTAAAACAGAATATTCGCTAGAGACATGCTCTAGAGATGCAACTGTTGATTGGACAACAAATATATCGCAACCTGCATCCTGAGCAATCTTTCCAAATCTCTCAGCTCGCTGAGGAATAGCAGATACAACACAATCACAGCCTGAATCTTTAATCTCTTTTATTCTCCTGGAGATAAGCTCTTCCTTGATAGGCTCCTTGTATATTTTTTGCAGCAACTTAGTCGCCTCATCAGGGTCTTCACATGCTATCTTCTTCAATACCTCATCAGGATTTTCATACCTTGTTTGAACTCCTTCTAGATTTAAAACAGCTAACCCGCCTAGCTCTCCCATTTTGATGGAAAATTTTACATCTACAACCCCATCCATAGCAGCAGCTATGATAGGTATTTTGTATTTTTCACCGGCAAGAGACCATTCAACATCAACCTCGCTGGGATTGATAGTCGCACATCCAGGAACAAGAGCAATCTCATCAAAACCATATGCCCTTCTTGCCTCTCTGTTGCCTCCGATTATAACTCCCATGATCTCCCCCTTTAATTTAAGATTATTTTACAAAAAGAAATTTGCAACAACTATAATCACCAGGAAGAAGTATCGCCTGCCTCATCCGACAGAGTCACACTCACAGGTAATACGAATCGTGCATATCTATCTTCTCCTCCCTGATCATAGCTGCCATATATCCAGCCAGCTAAACTGGGGCCTCTCTGAGAAATAAAATCAAACTCTTTTTTGACAATCAATATCTCTGAAGACCCTTTAACAGAAGAGAGAAACTCTTTTGGTATCTTCTCTAAATATTCCGGGGTCAATTTAGAGAGAGAAGAGGGCCACTCTTCTTTATCTTTATAATAACTTAACAAGGCCACCCTTATTGATTCTAGATTAGTCTGGGTGGTTAAATCACGTATTCGGTATATATTCTTCTGGAATTTCGGAGTAATAAAATAGATAAATATAAGTACCCCGGTAATTATTAGCAGCAGTTTTACTAAAACCCAACCTTCTCTATCCATGATTTTTAAATCATACAATTAAAACATCTAAACTGCAAGCAGTTTTTAGCGATAAATATTACTGGGATATAAACCCCCAAACTTTGTCAACAACAACCATAGAACCTCCGCCTGGAGACTTAAACCATGTTGTAGCTGCAAGCAGAGAGAACCTTATATTATAACGCCAAACTTCCGATGCACCATGGCAAGAACAATAATGTTTGGACACTCTGACCGGACTTCCCAAAACAGCCTTTACCTGCTCTGTATCCATACCTAACCCTACGCTCTGATACTGTTCTAAATCTATGCTACGGTAGAAGAAGCGGTAGGAAAAAACTGTAAGCATAAGCACTATTAAAGCAATCAAAATGTACCCTTGTTTTCTTTTATTATCCATATTATATATCCAGATACCTTCGAGGGTCGGCTATCTTTCCTTCTAAAACAGAGGCTGCAACCGTAGCGGGAGAACCTAGGTATATAAAGCTGTTTGGATTACCCATCCTACCTTTAAAATTTCTATTTGCAGTTGATATCACAACCTCTTTATCAGCAGGCACTCCCCCATGAGTCCCTACGCAAGGCCCACATCCAGGAGGAAGTATCAATGCACCTGAAGAGAGAAGTATATCTATTAAGCCCTCATCTTGAGCCTGACTTAAGACACTCTTAGATGCCGGAGCAACTATTAATCTGGACTTAACTCTCTTACCTTTAAGAATCCTAGCTGCCAGCTCTAAATCTTCCAATCTCCCATTGGTGCAGGTACCGATAAACCCCTGATCTATTTTAGTCCCAATGAGATTGTCAATATCGACAACACTGTCCACTTGGTGAGGCTCAGCTACCTGAGGAGAGAGAGTAGATATATCAAACTCTTTGACCCACTCATATTCAGCTCCAGGATCAGCCATAACAGGGTTAAATTCCATGCTGCCGGTCTTATCCCCAAGCCATTTAGACGTCTTGTCATCAAGCTGCATTAGCCCTGCTTTTGCACCCAACTCAACAGTCATATTGGTTATTGTACAGCGGGCTGCCATACTTAAATTAGATATAGCATCACCATCAAATTCAATTGCTTTATAAGTGCATGAACTTGCACCAAGAACACCTATAATATGAAGTATTATATCTTTTGAAAAAACACCCTGAGGAAGATTGCCATTCAGTACGATTTTTACACTATGAGGAACTTTAAACCAATTCTTCCCCGTTGCAACAACTATCGCAATATCAGTTGATCCCATTCCGGTTGAGAAGCAGTTTAAAGCACCATAGGTACAGGTATGAGAATCGGCACCAGTTATAAGATTTGAAGGCAACACATGGCCATGTTCCATAATAACCTGATGACAGACTCCTTCTCCCTCTGCATATATTATTGCTCCGGTTAGAGAAGCAAAATCTTTCATCTTTTTGTGGATATTTGAAACACCTAGGCTGGGTGAAGGGACACTATGGTCAATAACAAGAGCATACTTCTTGGGATCCTTCAAAGTTTTAACACCAAGAGCATTTAATGCATCTATCACAAGCGAGCTTGTTCCATCTTGTGAAAGTGCAAAATCAACGCTGGCCCTTACAATATCTCCTGCTCTTGCTTCTGATTCAGATTTAAGACTAAAGATCTTCTCAGATATAGTCTTAGCCATCTAAAAAACTCCCTACTCTATCTACCCCCTCTTTGATCTCTTCTATGGATGCTGCATAACTCAAGCGGACATAATCATCGGCTCCAAAAGGCTCACCCGGTATAACACCGACCAACTTCTTATCCAGAAGATCTTGAGCGAAAGAAAAAGAACCGTTTTGAAACTTTGATATATCCATAAACAAGTAAAACGCACCTTCAGGCTTTATGAAAGATATCCCATAATTATCTAACATCTGCATCATAACATCTCTTCTCTCTCTAAACTCTTTCTTTATAAAAGAGAGCCAGCTGTCATCCATTCTTAAAGCCGCAATAGCAGCTCTTTGACTTATACTCGATGCATTTGACGTCATCTGAGATTGCATCTTTGTTACTTCAGAGACCAGCTCTATATTTGCACCTATCCAGCCGATCCGCCAACCTGTCATAGCATGAGACTTAGAGACACCGTTTATTGTTATAGTATTATTAAAAATATCTTCCGACAAAGACCCGATAGAGATATGTTTATCCTCATATACTAGATGTTCGTAAATCTCATCGCTTATTATCAATATATTTTTCTCTAAGGCTATTTTTCCAAGATGCTCTAGCTCATCTTCTCTCCAAACCATACCGGTTGGGTTGGTAGGACTATTCAATATAATACATTTTGTCTTTTTAGTAATAGCTGCTTTTAGTTTATCGAAGTCAGGCCTAAAACCACTCTCCTTGCTAGAGCTCACAATAACAGGAACTCCAGATGAGAGCTTCACCATCTCAGTATAACTCAACCAGTAAGGAGCCATAATGATCACTTCATCGCCTACATCTATGAGGGCCATCAAAACATTCATCAGAGAATGCTTTGCGCCATTGGAGACCACTATTTGGTCCGGATTATACTTAAGGTTGTTCTGAGCCCTAAACTTCTTTGAAATCTCTTCTCTCAATTCAGGCATTCCTGCAACCGGAGTATATTTTGTAAAACCGCCATCAATGGAATCTTTGGCGTAGGATTTTATCTCGTCTGGAGTATCAAAATTGGGCTCACCTGCGGCAAAATTTATTACAGGCTCACCCTCTCTCTTAAGCCTCTTGATGACAGAAGTTATCTTTAAAGTTTGAGAGGCTGATATACTTTTTACTCTCTTTGAAAAATCCATATTGTCTCTCCTAGAGCACTTAAAAGAGATGTTCTATTTTTCCTTTTTGGCTTTTAAAAACCCTTTTAACCCCTGAAAAAATCCTTTCTCTTTATCATCTTGCTTAACCTCTTTATCTTTGGAACCTTCGTCTATCTGTTTTTTTTCTTTTTTCTTATCGTCTTTTTCTGTCTTCGGCTTCTTGATCGCCTTCTCTTCCTCTACTTCTACCTCACCAACATCGCTAGACAGATCTTCTTCTATTCTCTTGGCTTTCTTTTCTTTTCTTAAACGGCGTGCTTTCTTTTTATCTTCAATTACTTCTTCTTTTATCTTTGTCAACTCCAGAATAGCCATTAAGGCATTGTCACCGCGCCTATTGTCGGCTTTTAGAACACGGGTATAGCCTCCCTGCACATCTTTAAATCGAGGAGCAATGTCGTCAAAGAGCTTTTTAACTAAGCTCCTATCTTGCAATAACTTATAAACCTCTCTGCGGGAATGTATATCACCTCTCTTGCCTAAAGTTATAAGCTTATCTATATGACGAGATGCTGCCTTAGCACGCTTATATGTCGTCTTTATACTCTCATTTATGATTAAAGATATCGCAAGGCTTTTGATTAAAGCTCTCCTTTGATCAGCAGGCTTAGATAGCAGAATAATTTTTTTGCGATGTCTCATTTTATGCTGCCTCCCCCTGCAATTTCATTTTTACATCCTGAGGTAATTCCATTCCAAAAGATATATTCATCTCTTTTAGGATATCATGCAGTTCATTTAAAGATTTTTTACCAAAGTTGCGATGTTGAAGCAACTGCTGCTCTGTTAACTGAACAAGATCTCCTATCGTATGGATATTGGCATCTTTAAGACAATTAGCGCTTCTAACCGAGAGTTCCAACTCAGTTATAGGCATCTTAATCTTATTTAAAAGATCATGGTCAAGCGCATCTACGACCTCTTCATCTTCCTCTTCGGCAACATCTCCCATCTGTGTAAAAACATCCAGATGCCTCTGCAAAATATATGCCCCATAAACTAAAGCTTCTTTAGGCTCAACACTCCCATCTGTTGTTATCTCTATTATCAGTCTTTCATAATTGGTTACAGCTCCAACTCGTGTATTCTCCATTCTAAAATTCACTCCAGTAACAGGAGAGAAAAGAGAATCAATTGCAATGACACCTATAGAGTCATCCTCTCTTTTATTTCTATCTGCCGGAACCCAGCCACGGCCACGTCCTACCTCCATCTCAATGTCAACGTCTACATTGTCAGTTACTGTTAAGATATGATGCTGAGGGTTAATAATCTCTACGGTCTCATCTGTTGTGATATCACCAGATTTATAATCTCCTTTTTTAGAAAGCTTCAAAATAACTTTCTTAGGCGCACGGGAATGAGACTTTAAAACCAGACCTTTAAGGTTTAACACTATTTGCGACACATCCTCAAGAACTCCTTTTATAGCAGAAAACTCATGGTCCACTCCTTTTATCTTCAAGGATGTAATCGAACTGCCTTCAATGGAAGAGAGCAATATTCTCCTCAATGAGTTGCCTACCGTCACAGCATAGCCTCTTTCAAATGGCTCAGCAACAAATTTTCCATAAGTAGGAGAATAGCTGTCTTCATCCCACTCTATCTTAACGGGCATCGCAAATTCTTTCATTCTTATTCCCATATCTAACCCTCCTTATCTAGAATAAAATTCAACAATAAACTGCTCTTCTATTGGAACTACTATATCTTCTCTAACAGGAAGACTCTCGACTCTAACTTCTAGTTTCCCCTTGGAAACCTCCAACCATGAAGGGATAAGCCTATCCTCGGCCATCTCTTCGTTGGCCTTTATAATCTTCCTAGAAGCTTCTCTTTTTTTAACTGTTATCACGTCATCTATAGAGACAGTGCAAGAAGGAATATTTACTCGCCTTCCATTAAGATATATATGTCCATGATTAACCAGCTCTCTGGCTTGTGATCTACTTAAAGCAAAGTTTGATCTAAAGACAACATTATCAAGGCGTCTCTCAAGGAGCTGAAGCATAATTGAGCCTGTCACCCCTTTGGTTTTAGCTGCAACTTGATAATACTTCTTCATTCTCCTCTCACTAATACCGTAGATATTCTTAACTTTTTGCTTCTCTTTTAAACGAATACCATAATCTGAATGTCTTATACGTCTCTTTCCGTGCTGCCCCGGCGGATAAGGCCTCTTATCTACTGCGCATTTATCTGTATTACACCGCCTACCCTTTAAGAAAAGCTTCATCCCAGCTCTTCTGCACAGCCTACACACTCCTGTCCTTAATTGACTCATTTATACTCCTCCTTAAACTCTTCTTCTTTTTGGCGGCCGACACCCATTGTGTGGTATCGGAGTTATATCTTTAATCACTCTTATATTAAGACCTGCTGCCTGAAGAGACCTGACGGCAGTCTCTCTACCTGCTCCAGGACCATTGAGATAGACCGTAATCTCTTTAACGCCATACTCCAAAGCACGTTTTGCAGCCTGTTTGGATGCAATCTGCGCAGCAAAAGGAGTAGATTTTCTAGTTCCTTTAAAACCAGCAACACCGCCTGTTGCCCAAGAAAGCACATTACCCTCTTTGTCTGTTATAGTAACGATTGTATTATTAAAAGTAGCCTGAATATGAGCAATTCCATATTCTACTCTTCTTGTAATCTTCTTTTTTTTAACTTTCTTCTTTGGCTGTTGAGCCATAGCTAAGCCTCCTTTTTCTTCCTCTTAATCTTAATCGCACTAGGCCCCTTCCTTGTTCTGGCATTTGTCTTTGTTCTCTGGCCTCTTACAGGTAAGCCTAATTTATGTCTTCTACCACGATAAGAGCCTATCTCTATCAGGTGTCTTATGTCCTGCTGAACCTCGCGCCTGAGCTCTCCTTCTACCGTATAGGTCTTCTGTATAAAATCAGCTAGATGAGAAACCTCATCATCGGTAAGCTGGTCTGTCTTCTTGTTTTTGTCCATACCGCAATCTTTAAGTATCTCCCGAGCTCTTGTGGTACCAATTCCAAAAATATAAGTTAAAGCAATCTCTATTCTTTTATTTTTAGGAAGTTCAACACCAACTATTCTTGCCATACTATCCTCCTACTAAATGCTTTTATCATTTTTTATTTTAAACTATTATCCTTGTTTCTGCTTATGCTTTGGATTGGTACAGATAATCCTTAACACACCTTTTCTTTTTATGATTTTACACTTATCACAAATTTTACGCACTGACGACTTTACTTTCATAAAAAACCACCTTATTACTTCCTGTAGGTTATCCTTCCCCTAGTAAGATCGTATGGAGACAACTCCAACGATACCTTGTCACCAGGTAATATCTTAATATAATGCATCCGCATCTTACCTGATACATGCGCTAAAATCCTATGCCCACCTTCAATCTCTACCTTAAAAGTTGCATTTGGTAAGGTCTCCACTATTTTACCTTCTACTTGAATAGGTTCTTCTTTAGCCATATTAAAACTCCGTTAATACCTGGGGTTTGCTTCCCCAAATAAGAATAGTATGCTCAAAATGCGCTGAGAGACTGCCATCTTCAGTTACAGCAGTCCAGCCATCCTCTAAAATATTAACCCTATAATCCCCATCATTAACCATGGGTTCTAATGCAAGTATCATACCGTTTTCAAGGTAAGGCCCTGTACCAGGAGAACCGAAGTTAGGAATCTCAGGCTCTTCATGCAGCTCTCTCCCTATACCATGCCCAACAAACTTTCTCACAATAGAATAACCTCTATCTTCAACATAGCGTTGTATAGCTGAAGATATATCCCCTAAAGTATTCCCGCTTACAGCAGATGATATCCCGACACAGAGAGCCTCTTTTGTTGTTCTGATCAACATTTCCGCTTCAGTGCTTATCTCGCCAACTGCAAAAGTAACTGCCATATCACCATAAAAACCTTTATATATAACCCCAAGATCTAAGCTTAGGATATCTCCCTCAGTAAGAACGCAATCTAAGCCCGGCACCCCATGCACAACCTCGCTATTGATAGAAGTACAGATACTCTTTGGATAACCCATGTAGCCTTTAAATGCAGGCTTACAATGTGACTCGATGATCAATCTTTCGGCCGCACTGTTTAAAGAATCAGTGGTTATGCCCGGCTCAATCTTCCGGCTCAATCTCTTCATAATAGAAGCAGTCTTCTCGCAAGCCATCTTAACTCCTTCTATCTCTTCCTTGCTTTTTATTGGTATAGTCATAGTTAACATATCAGAGGACCTTGATATTAATATCTTTTAATTTTTTCTCAACATGATTGAAAACGTCTGCAGCACTCAGGTCTCCTGAGACCTTAAAGAGAATGCCTTGCTGATCATAAAAACTTACAATATCTTCAATCTGTTCTTTATATACTTCCAGCCGTCTTTTAATGGTGCTCTCCCTATCGTCCTCTCTCTGATAGAGCTCGCCACCGCATCTATCACATGCACCTTCTTCTTGGGCTGGAGAATATTTTATATGATAATTAGCTCCGCAATGTATGCAGACACGCCTTCCAGTTAAACGTTCAAGTATAACATCAACGCTGGCGTCTAAATAAAGGACTAGGTCTATCTCTTTCTCTATCTCTTTAAGGAGAATATCTAAGCCTTTAGTCTGTTCCATAGTTCGGGGAAAACCATCTAAAACAAAACCGCTGCTTGCATCTTCTCCCGACAATTTCATCCTTACCATCTTAAGTACAACCTCATCTGGAACCAGCTCTCCTTTTTTAACATACCCCTCAAGTTCATTTGCAATCTCGCTGCTGCCATCTTTAAGAATCTCTCTAAACATATCTCCTGTTGAGATATGGGGTATCTTATAATGACGTGCTATTAAGTCTGCCTGAGTACCTTTACCTGCACCCGGAGAACCCATTATAATCATATTGAGATGCCCTATCATCTTCTACCTCTGATACGCCCTTTTCTCATAAAACCTTCATACTGCCTCATAAGAAGCTGCGACTCAAGCTGCCTCTCTGTGTCTAATAATACACCTACGATAATAAGTATACCCGTACCTCCAAAGAAACTAGCCACTAAGAAAGGTATGTGCAGAATGGTGGATATAATCGAGGGTAATACTGCAATAATTGCAAGAAATACAGCTCCGGGCAAGATAATTCTAGTCATAATTTTATCTAAATATTCTGAAGTATTATTACCAGGCCTTACTCCAGGAATAAAACCGCCATGCTTTTTCATGTTCTCTGCAACATCTTTAGGATTAAAGACAAGGGCTGTATAAAAATAACTGAAGAATATAATAAAACCGCTATAAAGAACATAGTAAAGTATGCCTTGCTGGCTAAATAGTGAGACTATTTTAGCTACAGCCGGATTATTAATGAAACCTCCTATAGTAGCCGGGAACATCAATACAGACTGCGCAAAGATAATAGGGATAACTCCAGCCTGATTTATCCTCAAAGGAATAAAGGTGCTCTGCCCGCCATATACACGCCTGCCTATAACACGCCTTGCATATTGAACTGGTATTTTCCGCTGACCCTGAGTTATAAGAACCACTCCTACAACCACAAGAACAAGCATCGCAGCCATAATAACCAAAGTGAAAGGCTGAATCTGACCTCCAGTAGGAGAGAATGGATCCAGAAGAGAGTAAAGCTGTATCATAGCAGAAGGCAACCTCGATATTATACCAGCTGTTATTATAAGTGAAATACCATTGCCGATACCGAACTCTGTTATCTGTTCTCCTAGCCAAACTATAAACATAGTGCCTGTAACGAGAGTAAGAACAGCAGTAAACCTAAAGCTCCAACCAGGATTAAATACTATTTGATAACCCTGGAATGATTGAGGATTTTCCAGCCAGAGGCTTATAAAAAATGCCTGGAATAAAGTAATTATAACCGTTAAGTACCTTGTATATTGATTGATCTTTTGCCTGCCGTTATCCTGATGAGCAACTCTCTCTAAGGCCGGAATAACAGGAGTAAGAACCTGTAATATAATAGATGCAGAGATATAAGGCATGATACCTAAAGCAAAGATAGTCAACCTTTGTATGGCGCCACCACTAAACATATTTATCATTCCAAATAGAGTTCCCCCTGGTGTATCTGCAAGATTTTTAAAGAACTCAGATAAAGCCTGGCCATTAATACCTGGTGTAGGTATGTAAGAACCTATTCTATATACAGCGATAAGCGCTAAAGTTATTAGAATCTTACGCCGTAAATCCTTAATTTTAAAAGTGTTAGCTAATCCTCTAAACATTTTCTATTCTATTACCTTGGCTTCTCCGCCATTTGCCTCTATTTTCTCTATTGCTGTTGCGCTAAAAGCATGGACAGAGATTTTAAGTTTTTTCTTTAGCTGACCATTCCCTAAAACCTTAACCGGCTTGTTTGAATACCGTATCAATCCACTGCTCTTTAAAACATTAGGATCTATATCGGATAAACCTATCTTTTCTAAGTCGGAGAGATTGACGATCTGGAAAGAACGAGCAAATCTTTTATTGTTAAAACCTCTCTTAGGAATTCTTCTAATAAGAGGCATCTGTCCGCCTTCAAAATGAGCTCCTAGACCAGGACTCTTTCTAGAATTCTGTCCACTCATTCCTCTTGTAGAAGTCTTACCTCTTGTCGATCCGATTCCACGACCAACTCTCTTCCTATTCTTCTTAGCACCGCGAGGTGCTCTTAAATCATTCAGCTGCATCTTTCACCTCTTGAACTTCAACTTTATCTTCTTCCACTACTTTATTTTTCACTATATCTAAACCATCTCTACTGGTTCTTAGCTGCTCTAAACCATCTATCATCGCTTTTGATAGATTTATAGCATTAGGAGAGCCTAGAGACTTTGTAAGAATATCTTTTATACCCACCATCTCACATATCGCACGCACAACACCGCCGGCAATAACTCCAGTACCGGCTGAAGCAGGCTTTAAGATGATTTTAGAAGCACCGAATCTACCAAGCACCTCATGGGGAATTGTAGAATCAGAGAGCTTTATTGTAACCATATCTCTCTGCGCAGACTTTATGCCTTTCTTAATTGCATCAGCAACCTCATGGGCTTTACCAAGACTAATACCAACCCTGCCTTCTCCATTGCCAACGGCTACAAGAGCGTTAAAGGATATGGTCTTACCTCCTTTATTCGTCTTAGTAACACGATTAATTGCTATTACTTTTTCCAATAATGCAAATCCCTGATTTTCAGGCACTATATACCTCCTTTAAAATTCCAACCCTACTTCTCTTGCCGCATCGGCTAGAGTCTTAACTTTTCCGTGATATTTATATCCGCTACGATCAAAAACAACTTTCTTTACCCCAGCCTCCTTGGCCTTCTCTGCAATACGAGTACCAACTATCTTTGCAGCCTCTAGAGAGCCTTTAGACTTAACCTTGTCTTTTAACTCTGACTCCAAAGAAGAGAAAGAGACTAAAGTTTGACCTTTGATATCATCAATAATCTGTGCATAAATATAAGATAGACTGATATAGATAGATAGCCTGGGTCTGTCAGTAGTCCCGGAAACCTTTTTTCTTACTCTATTATGTCTCCTCTTATGTGCCGCTCTTTTCTTTTTAATAAATGTTTTTAATTCCATAATTATTTAATCCCTGCTTTACCTGCTTTCTTTCTAACATATTCACCTTTATATCTTATCCCTTTACCCTTGTAAGGCTCGGGCGGATAATAAGCTCTTATTTCAGCAGCTACTTCTCCAACAAACTGCTTATCAATACCTTTAACAATAATTACTGTAGGTTTGGGTGTCTCCATAGAGATACCATCAGGTATTGAGTATTCCACAGGATGAGACTTACCGATCTGTAAACTCAACTTTTTATCTTGGAGCTGAGCCTTGTAACCTACGCCTATAATCTCCAATTCTTTTTGAAAACCTTCAGTCACTCCTGTAACCATATTATTAACCAAAGCTCTAGTTAAACCATGTAGAGCACGGAACTTTTTTTCCTCACTAACCCTTTTTACAACAATTTGATTCTCACTAACCTCAACAGTTATACCTTCTGGAATAGGAGACTCCAGCTTCCCTTTAGAGCCTTCAACGTACGTAATACCGTTCTCTATTTTTATCTTTACCTTAGCATTAATATTAATGGGTTTTTTTCCTATACGTGACATCTTTTACACCTCAATATACTTGGCAGATCACTTCGCCACCCAGATTATTCTTCCTGGCATCTTGATCGCTGAAGACACCGCCTGAAGTAGTTAATATAGCCGAACCTATTCCGTTTAAGACTTTTGGAATATTATCTTTGTCCACATATATCCTGCAGCCCGGTTTAGATATTCTCTTTATATCTCTGAGGGCAGGCTTATTTCTAGCGAAATATTTAAGGTAGACCCGAATAACACCCTGAACATCATCCTCTATCACTTTAAACTCTTTAACAAACCCTTCTGCTTTTAAAATCTCAACAATTTTAAGGAGTAACTTAGAAAATTTTATATCAACACTCTCTTTGCTTACTCTATAGCCATTTTTAATTTTAACAAAAGCATCCGCTAAAGGATCAGATATACTCATTTAAACCTCCTACCAGCTGGCCTTTGTAACGCCGGGCAACTCACCTCTAAGCGCCATCTCTCTAAAGCAGATTCTACAGAGACCAAATTTTCTTATATAACCGTGTCGTCTACCGCAGATCTGACACCTATTGTACTCTCTAACTTTAAATTTTTGTTTCTTCTGTTGCTTTAAGACTTGAGACTTCTTTGCCATACTATTTCCTCCTAAACGGAAAATTAAACGCCTCTAACAGCGCATGTACCTCATCGCGGCTTTTGGCAGTTGTAACAAAACTTATATCCATCCCCTGAACCCTCTTTACTTTATCCAGATTAATCTCAGGGAATATAGTCTGATCTTTAAGCCCTAGAGTATAATTACCTCCAGCATCAAAACCCTTATTGCTGGGAATGCCCTGAAAATCTCTGACACGGGGCAAAGCTACATTTATCAATCTATCCAGAAATTCATACATTTTATCTCTGCGTAAAGTAACCTTACACCCTACAGGATTTCCCTGCCTAATCTTGAAATTAGCAATCGACTTCTTGGCTCTACGTACCACCGGCTTCTGGCCGGTTATCATAGAGAGCTCTTCCGTTGCTTTTTCTAAAACCTCAAGATTTTGCGAGCCTTCACCTACGCCCATATTAACAACTATCTTTTTAAGAACAGGAACTTGATGAGTATTGCAATATCCAAACTTATCTGTAAGTTCTGCTGCGATCTTATCTTTGTATATCTTATAAAGTCTTGCTTGCATAATTAGATAGCCTCTCTACACTTTCTACATATTCTTATCTTCGTACCATCTTCCAAAACCTTGAACCCAACCTTAACACCCTTACCACACTTACTGCAAACAGGCAGAATGTTAGCTAAAACGAGCGGACTCTCTAGCTCAATAATGCCGCCAGGGGTATCCTGAGATCTCTGCTTCATATGACGCTTTGTTACATTAACACCCTGAACGAGAGCTCTCCCTGCTTTAGGGTAGACCCTTAGAACCTTACCTTTCTTACCTTTATCTTTACCTGCAATAACCTCAACAGTATCGCCTTTTTTTAACCTCTCCATAACATACTCCTCACAATACCTCTGGTGCTAAAGATATTATCTTCATAAAATCCCTGTCTCGCAACTCCCTAGCCACAGGACCAAAGACACGAGTACCTCTGGGATTCTTCTGCTTATCTATTATAACAGCAGCATTACTGTCAAACCTTAGCGTTGAACCATCACTTCTTTTAATTGGAAAAGCGGTTCTAACAACTACAGCGTTGACTACCTCACCTTTCTTGACAGCCCCATCCGGGGTTGACTCTTTTACAGAAGCAACGATAGTATCACCTATTGAAGCAAACTTCTTATTAGAGCGCCCTATTACTTTTATGCAGGCTATCTTCTTAGCCCCTGAATTATCAGCAACAGTTAAAAGTGATCTCATCTGTATCATTTTATAACCTCAACCAATCTCCATCTCTTCTCTTTCGAAAGAGGTCTTGTCTCCATTATCTTAACCTTCTGACCTTTTTTAGCTTCGTTCTTTTCATCATGCACCTTAAATCGCTTATCTCTTTTAATCCTCTTTTCATAAAGAGGATGCTTTATAATTCTGTCTACTCTCACAATAATAGTCTTGTCCATCCCATCAGAGACAACCACTCCTGTTAATTCTTTTCTTCTAGCTCTATCTTCCATTATTAAACCTCGCTCTTCTTTTCCTTACTTCTTTCGCTAATCACCGTATGAATCTTAGCAATATCAGACCGGTAAATCCCAATCTCATGGGGCTTTTGCAGTTTTCCAATCTTAACATCGCTACGCAAATGCAGCAGCTTATTATATGAATCCTCAAGTTTACGATTCAGCTCTTCGTCAGTCATATTTCTTAAATCCTTAACTTTCATATCATCTCTCTCTTTACAAACTTACATTTTATAGGCAGCTTATCTGAGGCCAACTTAAAAGCTTGGCGAGCTAAATCTTCTGGAACACCTTCAAGCTCAAAAACAACTCTTCCTCTTTTAACAACAGCCACCCAGCTCTCAACCGTACCCTTACCTTTACCCATTCTGGTCTCAAGCGGTTTCTTTGTCACAGGTTTATCCGGAAACATCCTAATCCAGAGTTTACCACCGCGTCTAAGCCGCCTCATAATGGCAACACGTCCAGCCTCTATCTGTCTATTTGTAATCCAGTTATTTTCTAATGCCTGAAGTCCAAACTCTCCAAACGCTATCTTAGTAGCACCTTTAGATACCCCTTTACGTCTTCCACGCTGAGTTTTGCGATATTTTACTCTCTTAGGCATTAAAACCATGGCTTAAGACTCCCCTCTTACTGCTTCTTTTTCTAAAACAGCATCACCTCTATAGATCCACACTTTTACACCTATCAATCCCGCTTTAGTCTTTGATTCAGCAAAACCATAATCTATATCGGCTCTTAAAGTTTGAAGAGGCACTTTCCCACTCTTGTAGGACTCTGCTCTTGCAATCTCATTTCCGCCAAGCCTGCCAGCACAGTTTATCTTTATACCCTTAACACCGTTTTCATTAGCCATCTGCATAGCTCTCTTCATAGCTCTTCTATGCGAGACTCTCTTCTCCATCTGAAATGCAACGTTCTCAGCAACAAGCTGTGCATCGGCAGCAGGAAACTTGATCTCTTTTATGTCAATTACAATCTCCTTATTTTTGACAATACCCTGTAAAGCTTCTTGAATTTTGTCTATCTCAACTCCCCGTCGGCCTATGATAACTCCAGGACGCGAGGTATGTATTACTACTTTTACTTTTTCAGAATATCTTTCAATATCTATGCTGGAGATACCAGCATATCTCAAACTATTTTTAATATATTTACGTATCTTATAGTCTTCGCCTATAAAAACCTTAATATTCTCAGTCTGTGTAAACCATCTAGATTTCCACTGCTTTATATATCCAAGCCTATACCCAAAAGGGTGAACTTTATGACCCATCTATCTCTTTCCTCCTTTTGCTACTTTAGCTTTAGCCATCGTCGAACCTTTGCTCTTATAATCAAGTTCTATTGTAATATGAGAAGTCCTTCTCTTTATTGAAGAAGCCCTACCCATTGTCGCAGCTCTAAACCTACTTAAAGCAGGACCCTGATTTGCATACACACCTGATATGTAAAGACCCTCTTTTTCAATAGAGTTATTGTTCTTAGCATTAGCTACTGCAGATTGAAGCAACTTAACTACAATCGGAGCCCCTTTCTTATTTACATTCAAAAGCAGGCCTTCAGCAGAGATAACGTCCTTACCTCTAATCAAATCTAAAACCAGCCTCACCTTTAAAGGCGAAATTTTCACAAACCGTGCATGTGCTTTTGTAACTGCCATAATAATACCTTATTTTTTAGTTATCTTTGCTTTTGATTTAATACCACTATGTCCTCTAAAAGTTCTAGTCAGAGCAAACTCTCCCAGTTTATGACCAACCATCTTCTCTGTAACGTGAAGCGGAATAAAGCTTCTACCGTTATGTATCTCAAAAGTAAAGCCTACGAACTCGGGTATCACAGTTGAACGGCGAGACCAAGTCTTAATCGGTTTCTTTTCACCGCTTTTGGACACCTTCTCTACCTTTCTCATTAAATGTTCATCCACAAATGGACCCTTTTTCAATGACCTAGGCATACTATTTTCTCCTTTTTACAATAAATTTATTAGACTGCTTATTCTTATCACGTGTCCTAAGACCCTTAGACGGCCATCCCCACGGAGAGCACGACGGCCTACCACCGGATGTATCACCACCCATAGGATGGTCTACCGGGTTCATCGCTACACCCCTAACCTTAGGTCTCTTTCCAAGCCATCTATTTCTTCCTGCTTTACCAATTGATATGTTCATATGATCAGAATTTGCTACCTGACCTATAGTCGCATAGCATTTAATGCCTATCCGCCTAACTTCACCTGAAGGCATCTTTATATGTGCAAAATCACCCTCTTTTGCCATAACTTGTGCCCAGCATCCGGCAGAGCGTACAATCTGAGCTCCCTTGCCTTCGGCTAGCTCTAAATTATGAATAGATATCCCACTAGGGATATTCTTAATAGGCATAGAGTTGCCGGGTTTTATTTCAGCGCTCTCAGAAGAGATAACAGTATCGCCTACTTTTAAACCCAAAGGCCAGAGAATATATCTTCTCTCCTTATCTGTATATTCTAATAACGCAATTCTAGCGCTTCTATTAGGATCATACTCAATCGCTATTACCGTTGCCTCCATATCTCGCTTATCTCTTTTAAAATCAATTCTTCTATAACGCCTCTTAACTCCGCCGCCACGTCTACGTACCGTGATATGGCCATGATTATTCCTACCAGCTTTCTCGCTTAAAGGCTCGAGAAGAGATTTCTCAGGACTCTTCTTTGTTATCTCCTTAAAATCAGAGTAACTCTGAAACCTCAATGATGGAGTTAATGGTCTTCTCTTTTTAATAGCCATAATTATCTCATTCTATCGTATAGCCCTTAACCAGGGTTACTATTGCTTTTTTGCCGCTGGAAGTCTTGCCGGGTTCAGTCCATTTCAATCTTCTTGGTTTCGGAACTATCCTAACCGTAGCAACAGACTCAACCTTTACTTTGTAGATCTTCTCAACAGCCTTCTTAATATCTATTTTATTAGCTCTCTTATCAACCTCTATAGTGTATTTGTTGTACTGAGCGAGCATAGAACCCTTCTCTGTTGTCAGCAATCTCTTTATCACTTTAAACTCATTCATTTTTTCTTTATCCTCTCACCAACTACACTTAAAGCCTCTTTAGATAGAACTATTTTTTTACAATTTAAAACATCGTAAGCATTTAAGTTGATAGATTTTTTCACAAAGACACCCTCTATGTTCCTAGAAGATAAGTACAGATTATCTGATACATTTTCCGATACGAAAAGAGTCTTGAGCTTATCTAATTTTAAATCTTTAACTATCTTTACAAAACTGCTGGTTTTAGGTTCATCCATCTGGAAATCTTCTATTAAAATCAACTCTTGATCTAGCAGTTTAGCGTTGAGTGAGGACTTCAAAGCTTCTATCTTCATTTTCTTAGGAATCCTCACAGAGTAATCTCTCATCCTAGGACCAAATACAGTTCCACCGCCCCTCCAGATGGGAGATCTATTACTACCGACTCTGGCACGTCCGGTACCTTTCTGCTTCCAAGGCTTACGGCCGCCGCCGCTTACTTCTCCTTTGGTTTTAGTCGAAGCTGTACCCTGTCTTTTATTTGCAAGGTAAGATGTTATAACCTGATGTAAGAGTTCTTTATTTACGCTGCCATCAAAAACATCCTTATCCAACTCAAAATCGGCAACCTTATCTCCGGAGATATTAAGAATATCTATTGTGTAATCAATCTTCTTCATTATCTTTTTTTAAATCCTCGGGTTCTGACTTTATTACCTCTATTCTATCTGCTTCTTCCTTCTTATTATTATCTATAGCATCTTCTTCTTTCTCTACTTTTTCTTCAGTAGATACTTTGACATCCTCAACGACCTCTTCTTTAGCTTCTTCTTGTTCTTCAGGTTTAAAGAGCTCGGCGTTTTTCTTCTTGGCGCTTTTTAATATAACCATAGAGTTCCTGGCCCCGGGTATACCACCTTTAAGCAGAATAAGATTATTCTCAAAATCTAAATCTATGATCTCAATATTTTGGACCGTTACCTTATCATCACCCATATGGCCTGCCATATGCAATCCTCTAAAAACACGAGATGGATCTGAGCTCTGCCCTATAGAACCAATGGCTCTATGCGATCTGCTGCCGTGGGATTTAGGACCAATACTCCACCCCCAGCGCTTCACACCACCCTGAAAACCCTTACCCTTAGAGCGTGATGTGACATCTAAAAATTCACCTTGTTTGAAAATGTTGATCTTTAACTCCTCTCCTACCTTATAATGATCTAACGCAGAACTATCCTCTATCCTTATCTCGCGCATCTCCTTTAAAGGCTCTATCTTCAACTTATTAAACTCACCCAAACGAGGCTTGGTCAATGTTCTCTTTTTCGGCTTAACTTTCCCATAGCCTAGCTTTATAGCATCATAACCATCGGTATCTTTTTTCTTTATAGCCATGACATAGCAAGGACCTGCAGAGACAACTGTAACAGGTATAACCCTATTCTCTTTAAAAATCTGCGTCATTCCTATTTTTTTACCTAATAAACCTTTTATCGCAGTCATATTACTTTATCTCCACATGTACTCCTGCAGGAAGATTTAATTTCCTTAAGGCATCAATAGTTTTAGCTGTCGGCTCCAACATCTCAATCAATCTCTTATGTGTGCAGAGCTGAAACTGCTCTCTAGATCTCTTGAAGACATGAGGAGACCTTATAACAGTAAATATCTCTTTGCGAGTAGGCAATGGTATCGGACCTGAAATCTTCGCACCTGTTCGCTTTGCAGTATTGACTATCTGCTCTGCAGACTGATCTATCAATTTGTAGTCGTAAGACTTCAACTTTATTCTTATTTTCATTTTGCTTTCTTTAGCCATATCTATTCTATGATCTCAGAAACAACCCCAGCACCTACCGTTCTACCGCCTTCACGGATAGCAAAACGTAATTCTTTCTCAAGTGCTACGGGTTTGATTAACTCTATTACAAATTCAACATTATCACC
>JAVCCU010000017.1 GCA_030765335.1 Candidatus Kaelpia aquatica
TCTTTAACCTCTCCCTCTTCAGAAACCTTTTTTGCTTCATCCTCAACCTGAATAGATTCAGAATCATCAATTACTACCTCTTCCTCAGAAACATCTTCAGGGCTAACTTCTATTTCCTCTTTAACCTTTAAAACATTGTTTGAATCTAAACCCTTATCACCATCTTTTAAAGTCAACCTTATCTGCTTCTTATCTTTGTCGATAGATAGAACAACAACCTTTACTTTGTCTTGCGGATTGAATCCATCTTGTAAGGTATCTGACTCTTTACCTACCTCCGAAATATGAAGCAAGCCTTCTAGGTCTTCCTCAAGCTGTACAAAAACCCCAAAAGGAAATACACTTGTCACTTCGCCCTCAAGAACAGTATCAGGTCTGTATTTCTCCTCTATTTGAGGCCAAGGGTCAGGCTTAAGCTGTTTCAACCCCAGAATAAGCTGCCTAAAAGCGTTATTGATGCCTATAATCTTCAACTCTAATTTCTGCCCTTTTTTCAAAATTTCATAAGCATGATTTATGCGCCTAGTCCAAGATAGATCATTTTTAGAGATAAAACCATCAACACCATCTTCTATCTCTATAAAAGCCCCATCCTCATTAAAACCAGTAACTTTTCCATTGACCATGGAATCAAGAACATATTTAGATTCTATATCTTTCCATGGATCCTGCTCTAGTTGTTTTATGCCTAGAGTTATCCTTCTTCTATCCAAGTCAACAGAGAGAACTACCGCTTCTATCATATCTCCTATAACAAACAGCTCATGAGCATCTCTTATCTTCTTTGTCCAAGAGAGGTCAGAAACGTGGATAAAACCCTCAATCCCTGGTTCAAGCTCAACAAAAGCACCGTAAGGAAGAATGTTTATTATTTTTCCCTTGACCTGAGAGCTTAAAAAATATTTCTTCTCTACATCTTCCCAAGGATCAGAACTTAATTGCTTAAGCCCTAAGGAGACACGCTGATGCTCATTGTCGACATCCAGAATCTTAACCTTGACTTTATCGCCTATTGCCAAGAGTTCTGAAGGATGATTGATTCTTCCCCAACTCATATCTGATATATGGAGCAAACCATCAACCACATCTATCTCTATAAAAGCCCCATAATCGGTTATATTTTTGACTATACCCTCAACAATATCGCCAGCATTTATCTTACTCAATAACTCTCCCTTCTTCTGTCCCATCTCAGCCATTAAGTGCTCCTTGCGAGAGACAACCACGTTTTTTCTCTTAATATTGATGGATACAATCTTACAATCGATTACTTTACCTACCATAGTATCCAGATCCGGAATACCTTTGATATCTACAAGAGATGCTGGCAGAAAAGCCTCTACTCCGATATTTACAATCAGGCCGCCTTTTACTTTTTTAACCACTTTACCTTTAACAGTATCGCCTTCTTTATAATCCTTATTTATCTTCTCCCATCCAAGAACCTTATCAGCCCGCTTCTTGGAAAGCACGACCAAGCCTTCTTCGTTCTCTAAGCTAGATACATACACCTCAGCCTCTTTACCAACCTCAACCTCGGATAAATCCATAAACTCATCCTTAGAGAGAACACCTTCTGCCTTGTAATGCAGGTCCAGGAGCACAGTATTATTTTTAATGTGTATAATTGTGCCTTTTACAATAGAACCCTCTTTGAGCTGCTGAAAGCTCTCTTCATATAACCTATCAAGGTTATTCCTAAAATCTTCCTCACTACTGCTAATATCGATTTTCTCTTTTCCTTCTGTCATGCCATTCACCTCATTTATATAGATTTTTGATTCTCTCTGTAACAGAATTTAAAAAATTATAAGGAGTTGAAGCACCTGTTGCAATAGCAATGCTGCTAGACTCACTTATTTTAACTTCCGGGAGTTCATTTAAGTCAGAGACCAAAAAGCTTTTACTGCACTTCTCTTTTGCTATAGAGAACAGATTAGCTGTATTGGCGCTCTGCTTACTCCCTAACACTAAAACCAGATCTACTCTACCCGCTAAAGAGTCAAGCTCTTTCTGTCTAGTCTTTATGTCGGAGCATATTGTATTATAAAAATTGGATTTTGGCAAACCTCTTTTAAAGAGCTGTTCATAGAGGTCTAACAATTGCTTCTCGTCTTTAGTCGACTGACTAATAAGGATAGAGCTATCTAAAGCTATATCTTTACCCACATCTTCTACGCTAGCTATAACACTTACTCTCCCATCGCAATAGTCCATTAAGGATTGAACTTCATGATGAAGCTTATCTCCAAATATTATCGTAGTACAGCCATCTTTACTAAATTCTCGGCACAGCCCCTGAATTTTCTTAACAATAGTACATGTTGCATCCACAATAGCAATATCATGGTTATTCAGAAAATCATAAACCTCTTTTTTTGCCCCATGACTTCTTATGATTACCGCAGAATCAAAGAGATCTCTACCTTCAAGTTCAGAGAGATCTTGAATAACAATAAGCCCTTCTCTCTTTAAACCGGAGACCACTGTCTCATTATGAATCAACTCTCCTAAACAATATACTGACTTATAGCTTCTCAGTGCATCCTGAGCTAAATCTATGGCTCTCTTTACTCCTGCGCAAAAACCGCAAGGTTCAACAATCTCAATATTCATAATCTCTTTATTCTCTCCATCAGACTATCTGACATACTCTCTAAATCCTCTCCTTCTAAATCAGAGAGCTTCAAAGGCTTTCCAAAGGCAACCTTAACCGGGTAAGGGCGTATTGCAGTACTGTTAACACCTAAAGCCTTATCTGTTCCAGATATCTTTACAGGTACTATAAGAGCCTCTGTTGCTCTTGCAAGCCAGACCACTCCAGACTCCCCCTTGCCAATCTCTCCATCTCTAGACCTGCTGCCTTCAGGAAAGACTACAAGAGCCCTGCCTTGATTTAAAAATCTAAGAGCCTGTTTTATAGTGCTTTTAGAAAGAGCTCCTCTTTTAATGGGTAATGTACCTACGTTTGATATCAATTTTGAAAAAATCCCCAAGTGAAATAACTCTTCTTTAGCCATAAAATTCAACACACGTCTCGAAGCTGCGCCCAGTAAAATAGGGTCCAAAAAGCTTGCATGATTACTAGCTATTATGACAGCTCCTCTTAGAGGAACATTATTCTTACCCTCAATACGTAATAAAAACAATATCTTAGCAATAAGAAGACCCATTAAGCTTAAGAGTCTATTAAGAATCATTCTTGTCTCCAAGATAAGAGAGTATTTTATCGACAACATCATCTATAGACATTCCTGTTGTATCTATAACTATTGCATCTTCTGCTTTCACCAGAGGCCCATGGAGCCTATTCTTATCACTGATGTCTCTCTTAGATAGATTTATACTCACATCATCCCTAGATAGATCCAACTCTTTTGCTTGCATCTCCTTATATCTTCTTTCTACCCTAATATCGAAATCAGCATCGATATAAAACTTATACTCTGCATCAGGAAAGACTACTGTCCCAATATCCCGCCCCTCTACAACCGCCCCGCTCTTAGCTAATTCTCTCTGTTTAGAAACCATGATATCTCTAACCTCAGGAACCTCTGAAATTCTTGATATACTTTCATTGACCAGAGGAAGTCTTATTGCATCCGACACATCTTTACCTTTTAGATAGACACTTAGCTTTCCATTCTGATAGGAGATATTTAAATCCATACTCTCTGCTATAGCTAAGATAGCACTGTTATTAGAAAGATCGATTTTGGCTTCAAGAGAAGCCCAGGTAAGAGCCCTATACATTGCTCCTGTATCAAGATAGTTGAGACCTAGCCTCTTAGCAACTAATTTTGCAACAGTACTTTTACCAGAACCGGCAGGACCATCTATTGTTATTACTTTTTTGGTAATCATCCAAGCTGCCTTCTCTTGCTAGCTGCATTGGCTATAGAAGACTGGAGCTCTTCTCTGGAGCCTTTCTTTATAAAGTTTTTATACTTAAGTAACATTTTAATATAATCATCTATATCTTTAATAATATTTTTCCTATTAGATAAAAGTATATCGCTCCAAAGTTTACTATCAGAAGCTGCTATTCGTGTCGCATCGCGAAAACCACTAGAAGCAAACCTCAAATCATCCTTAGTTACGCTTTCCAGCAGCAAACACATCAGGAGATGCGGAAGATGGCTTACCTTGGAGAGCATCTTATCGTGAGTTTCAGGATCCAAGACAACTATCTTCATTCCTATGCTCTTCCAAAATAGTTTTAATTTTCTAAAAACAGCAATTGGAGTCTTTTCTGTAGGAGTCAAGATAACAACTTTATTTTTGAAAAGTTCCGAATTCGCATACTCTACTCCCCTTTTTTCTGATCCGGCAAGAGGATGAGCACCAAGATAATTCTTAGGATAGAGCTTGGTAAGCTCATTTACTATCTCTCTTTTAGTACTCCCAGCATCCGTTATAAGAGCTTCCTCCAGCAGGGAGCCTTTAATCGCTTTTCCAATATCTATTATGCTATAAACGGGTGTTGCCAGTATAATCAAATCTGAGCCTAAAACAGCTTGATCTAAATCTCTGTAATAACCGTCTAGCAGGTTAAGCTTTTTTGCTTTTTTTAATGAACTCTCTCTCTTGAAATAACCTACAACCTCTTTAGCAATACCGCTCTTCTTTATAGCCTTGGCCAATGAACCCCCTATAAGGCCGACTCCAATTATGGCTACTCTATTAAATTCTCTACTCATATTTCTCTGCCCACAGCCTTGGCAACTGAACCAACAAGATCCATCATCTTAGAATATTTTTCTGGAAGCAGCGACTGCTCCCCATCAGAGAAAGCATCTTCAGGGCTAGTATGAATTTCAACTATTAATCCATCAGCTCCGGCTGCAATCGCAGCTGCTGCCGCAGGAGTTACTAGATTCCATTTACCTGTACCATGAGAAGGGTCAACTATAACCGGCAAATGTGATTTCTGCTTTATAACCGAAATAGCATTGATATCCAATGTAAACCTTGTTGCAGTCTCAAAAGTTCTAATACCTCGCTCACAGAGCATAACCTGAAAATTGCCTCCTGAGAGTATATATTCAGCTGCCATCAAGAGATCTTTTACAGTTGCACTCATACCTCTCTTTAGAAGGACAGGTTTTCTAGACTGTCCAATCTCCTTAAGCAATGTAAAATTCTGCATATTCCTGGCGCCAACTTGAATAATATCTGTATATTTCTCAAGAAGATCCAGATCTCTGACATCCATAATCTCTGTGACAACAGCCATGTCGAGATTATCAGCAATCTCTCTTAACATCCTCAAGCCCTCTTCCCCTAAACCCTGAAAGCTATAGGGGGATGTTCTGGGCTTAAAAGCTCCGCCTCTTAAAATCTGAGCACCCGACCTCTTGGCGTGTTCGGCAATACCTTTTAACTGCTCATAACTCTCTATTGAACAAGGGCCGGCCATATTTATTATTCTCTTACCTCCAATACAAATACCTTTTATATCTATTACAGTACTCTCAGGTTTAAACTCTCTAGATACAAGCTTATATGGTGCCAGAACCGGGATAACCTTCTCGACACCTGGAAATGCCTCTAATGGCTGACTACGCAAAATATCCTCTTCGCCTATAACACCTATAATAGACCTCTCTACGCCTCTTGATATCATCGGTGTTAAGCCCCAGGATTTAATCTTCTCTGTTAGGTGGTCAATCTCCTCTTTGGTGATATTCGGTTTAAGAACAATGATCATTTTTTAATCTCCTTTTTTATAAATTCCTCTAAAAGTTTAACAAACTCTCTATTTTCATGTTTAAGCCCAACACTCACTCTTATATGCTTATTGAGACCCCAGACAGACATATCTCTTACTATAATTCCATTTTTCAAGAGATAACTTAATAGATCCTGAGCCCTATCTCCAATCTCAACAATTATACAATTAGTATAAGACCTGACATAATTCAAACCCAAACGCTCAAACTCTTTGAAAAGATATTCTCTGTTTTCCTTGGTCAACTTCACAACTTTTTCAACAAAATCTCTATCGTCTAAAGCGGCCAGTGCTCCAGCCTGAGCCAAAGAATTAACATTAAAAGGATCTCTAACCTTGTTTATATGCTCGGCTACCCTTTTATCAGCTATGCCATAACCTATCCTTAGTCCGGCTAAACCGTAAACTTTAGAAAAAGTCCTAGCTATAATAACAGGCTTATTTTTAATATACCCAAATAGATCCGGATAATCATCCATCTGCATAAATTCATAATAAGCTTCGTCGTGAAAAAGGATAACATCGCTAGGCAATCTATCTATGAATCTTTCTATCTCATTTTTTGTAACATAGGTTCCACAAGGATTATCAGGATTTGCAATAAAGATTATCTTGGTTTTATCTGTTACAACATCTAATATAGCATCTAAATCATATTTAAAATTATTCATAGGAACTATCTTGAGATTTGCCCCTTCCATTTTAGAATAGAACTCATACATTAAAAATGTAGGCTTAGAGACTATAACCTCATCTCCAGGATTCAAAAAAGTTCTTAATGTTAACGCTATCAGCTCATCGGAGCCATTACCTATTACAAAATTATCCGGCTCAAGACCATAGATCTCAGCCAATCGTTCTTTAAGATAGAAGCATCCTGATTCAGGGTAGCGATTTATATCTATCGAAGCTCTCTTTATAGCAGCTATAGCTTTAGGTGAAGGTCCCAAAGGGTTTTCATTTGAAGCTAACTTATAAACCCTTTTAAGCCCAAGCTCTCTCTTTACCTCAGCTATAGGTTTACCAGGCCTATAGGGCCTGATCTCTCTTGTTGTACTTTTTATAAGTTTCTCAATATCCATATTAATATATCTCTTAAGATCTTGGATAAGAGCCTAGTATCTTCAGGTTAGAAGTTACATCAGAAAGCTCAGCCAAGGCCTTAGCTACTTTAATATCTTTGCAATGTCCTTCTAAATCAACAAAGAAATAATAGTCCCAAGCTCTCTTCTTTGAAGGTCGAGACTCTATTTTTGTCAGGTTAATACCGTGCCTCTTAAAAGGAATAAGCATTGCATGTAAGGCTCCAATCTTATCTTTCACAGAAAAGACTACTGATGTCTTATCTTTGCCCGTCGGCTGAGCTAAAGTCTCCCCTATAACTAAAAACCTTGTTACATTACAAGGGGCATCTTCAATTAAAGATGCAATCGTATTTAAGCCATAAATATCCTTGGCCATTTTGCTGGCTATACATCCAGCCCCTTTCTCTTCTGCCGCTATCTGAGCAGCTCTAGCAGTAGAAGAGACTTCGATGAGATCAATTCCGCGAGCATTGCTCTCTAACCACTTTCTGCATTGACCAAAGACTTCAGATTTAGAATAAATCTTCTTGAGCTCTTTAATATTCTTTGACTTCGACATTAAACAATGAGCTATCTTTAAATATATCTCAGAGCAGATGCTTAATTCTGAGTCAACAAACATATCCAAAGTATGATTTACAGCACCTTCAAATGAATTTTCAATTGGAACAACTCCAAAGTCCGCATTACCCTTCTCTACTTCATTAAAAATATCAGTTATTACGCTGCACTCTATATACTTCACTGAAGAACCAAATTTTTTGAGAGCGGCCAGCTGTGTAAAGGTGGCTTCAGGGCCTAAAAAAGCTACAGTTATCTCTTTTTCAAGCGCCAGAGAAGAAGACATTATTTCACGATATATATACTCAAGATGCTCCTTTGGTATCGGCCCCTTACTATAGCTTTTAATCTTCCTATAAACTTCCCTCTCTCTCTCAGGAACATAGATACTCTTATTATTCTTCCTTTTAATCTTTCCGATATCTGTTATTAACTTTGCTCTTCCGTTAAGAAGTCCAACTATCTTCTTGTCTAAATCATCAATCTTCTTTCTGATCTCAATTATCTTCATTATCTTCTTGCTCCATTTCTACAAATTCATTTAAATCGGGCAGCTCCTCCAAAGAGTTTAACCCAAAATACTCCAAGAACCTTTTAGTGGTTGCATACATAAGCGGTTTACCTATAACATCTTTTCTGCCGGCAATTTTAACCAAACCTTTCTCAAGCAGTTTTCTTATAACACCATCAACATCAACCCCTCTAATCTGCTCCATCTCTGGTCTTGTAATAGGCTGCTTATAAGCAACTATTGCAAGTGTTTCAAGAGCTGCCTTAGAGAGTCTTCCTTTGCGGCCGCCTTGAAAAAATTTTCTAAGCCAGTGAGCATAGACAGGGTCTGTTACAAGCTGATAACCTCCGGCAACCTCACGAATTCTAAAACTATGCCTTAGTTCATACTCTCTCTTTAGATCCTCTATATTCGATTTAATCTCTGATCTATCAGCTTCCACAACAGCTTTTATCTGCTCTATTGAGAGCGGCTTATCAGCAACAAAGAGAAGTGCCTCAACTATGCTTTTTATCTCGGATTTATTTTCCATCGCTATTTAATATCGGCAGTGGTTTAAATATCTTAATCTCTCCAAAAAGACCAATCTGTCTTATTATAATTTTTTTCAACCTTATTAGCTCCAGCAACGCTAAAAAAAAGACTACTGCCTCGATCCTGCTTCTTATCCTAGCCCAGATATTGTTGAAATAGATAACCCCTTTCCGATCTAAGAGAGATATGACAAACTCCATCTTCTCTTCAACTGTATGCTCTTCGTCTAAAACAACTTTGAAATCATCTTTAGGTATGTTTTTAAGGGCCTCTGTAAAAGCGGATATCAAATCAAATATGCTGGCTTCAAAACCATCGCAAAGGAAGCTCTCTTTCTGCGTTAAATCAATATCTGACTGCGGTAAGTATCTTTTAAAGACCTCATTCCCCTCTTCCTCTTTATTCCTAAGCAACCCTGCTGCTTCTTTAAACTTCTTATACTCCATCAATCGATTAACAAGATCCTCTCTAGGGTCATCCTCAGGTATCTCTTCATCTAAGGCCACCTCTTCTTGAGGCAGCAGCATTCGTGATTTTATATACAGCAGCGTCGCAGCCATAACAAGAAAATCTCCGACAATATCAAGGTCTAAATCCTGCATCACTTTAAGGTATTCTAAATATTGATTGGTTACATCAGCAATAGGTATATCATAAATACTCACTTCATTTTTTTTAATCAAATAGAGCAGCAAATCCAAGGGGCCTTCAAAAATCTTAAGTCTTACCTTATAATCGTTCATAGTCCTATAACCTCTCTAACCTCAGAGATTGTCTTTTTAGCAACTTGTTTAGCTCTCTCAGCTCCCTCCTTAAGTAAATTCTCAAGGTAGCTCAGATCAGATCCTATGGCTTCTCTTCTTTTCTGGAATGGCTTAAGGTAATCAATCAGTAGATCTGCAAACCTCTCTTTGTCTTCAACGCATCCTATCTTAGCCTCTCTGCATTCTCTGCCAACATCAGTAGTCTGACTAGGAGAAAACAGCTCATAATACTTATAAATATTGCAGATTTCTGGTCTTCCTGGATCCTGAAGTTTTATTCTTTGAGGATCTGTAAACATTGTTCTTATTTTTTCTTTTACAACCTCATCCTTGTCAGCCAAAGCAATGAAGTTTCCATAGCTTTTGGACATTTTACGTCCATCTAAACCCAAAAGCTTTGAACTCTTCGTAAGTAAAGCCTCTGGTTCAGGAAAAATATTCTTACCAAATAGATGATGGAACCTCCTTACCAGCTCTCTTGTTAATTCTAGATGTGGCAACTGATCTTCACCTACAGGAACTCCCTCTGCCTTGTAAAGTAGAATATCAGCAGCTTGAAGCACGGGGTAGCCAAGAAAACCATGCGTACTAAGGTCTCTCTCTCTAAGCTCGTTTATCTGCTCTTTATAGGTGGGACACCTCTGAAGCCAGCCTAATGGAGTTATAATAGAAAATATCAAATTTAACTCTGTATGCTCTGCGACATCGGACTGCTTAAATATTACTGATTTATCAGGGTCTAATCCTGCAGCAAGCCAATCTTTAAGATTATCGAGTGAGTACTCTGCGATCTTCTTTGAATTGGCATATTCCCCCATCAATGCATGCCAATCAGCAATCATAAAAAAGCAATCGTAATCCTCTTGAAGTTTGACCCAATTGCTAAGTGCTCCAAGAAGATGACCCAGGTGTAGAGGTCCTGTCGGCCTCATTCCGGATAGAATTCTCTTCTTCATCAGACTTCAATCATAGTATATGCTTCTATGATATCTCCTTCAGTTATATCGTTATGCCCCTCCAACCTTAAACCACATTCATAACCTTCGGAGACTTCTTTGGTATCGTCTTTAAATCTTTTTAACGATGTAATCCTACCTTCATAGGCAACCTTTTTGCCTCTCAATAATCTACAAGGCGAGTTTCTCTGGATCTTACCCTTACTGACCCAGCAGCCTGCTATTTTGCCAACTTTACTGACATCAAAAACCTTCCTCACCTCAACCCTGCCCAGTAAACGCTCTTCTAATTCTGGCTCTTGCAATCCTTTGAAAACCTTATCTATATCTTCTATAAGCTCATATATTATACTATAGAGTCTAACTTCGACAGCCTCTTTCTTCGCCCTGGCTTTCGCTTTATCATCAATGCCGACATTAAAACCTACAACAAAAGCATCTGAGGCAAGCGCTAAAACAACATCTGACTCTGTAATGTTGCCGACACCCTTATGTAGTATCTTTATATCCAACTCCTCTTTTTGAGAATTCTTCAGTTTCTCTAAGGAATCAACTACGGCATCGAGTGAACCATATACATCCGCTTTCAATATCACTCTTAATAATTTCTGCCCCTCTTTAGTTAAATCTTGGAGACTCATCCGCTGAGATGGAGCCTGCTTCTTCTCTCTCGCATCGTTCTTTCTATTTCCAATAATACCTTTAATTTTACTCTCATCTTCAACGACAAGAAAACCTTCTCCCGACTCTGGAACTCCATTCAAACCTAATATTCCTGCAGGGTCAGATGGGCCAATGCTTCTAATCTCTAAGCCTATATCGTTGAAAAGAGCTCTTACCTTACCAAAGCAAGTACCGGAAATAAACATATCGCCTGCCTTTAAAGTACCGCTCTGAACTATGACAGAGACAAAAGGGCCGCCTTTAGTGATTTTGGACTCAAGCACTACTCCTTTGGCTAATTTATTAGGATTAGATTTAAGCTCCATAATCTCTGCTTGCAATATTACCATATCTAACAAAGCATCTATCCCTTCACCAGCTAAAGCAGAGACATTGACTGCAATTACATCTCCGCCCCAGTCTTCCGAAGCAAGACCTATCTCAGCCAGCTCTCTCTTTACTTTATCAATATTTGCTTCAGGCCTATCAACCTTATTTATAGCCACTATTATAGGGACATCTGCAGCTTTTGCATGATTAATAGCTTCAACTGTCTGAGGCATAACACCATCATCTGCTGCAACTACTAAAATCACTATATCGGTTACATTTGCACCTCTCGCCCTCATAGAGGTAAATGCTTCATGTCCCGGTGTATCTATAAAAGTAATCTTCTTATCTTTGTGTACAACTTCATAGGCTCCAATATGCTGAGTTATCCCTCCAGCCTCTTTATGTGTCAACTCTAAATCTCTTATCTTCTCAAGTAATGTCGTCTTACCATGATCAACGTGACCCATAAGAGTAACGATGGGGTGCCTGCTCTTAAGAGAACCGTCTTCTTCATCTTTATGTGTCTTTACGACTTCTTCCTCATGAGTCAATTGGCGCTTTAAAGCAAAACCGAATTCCTCGGCCAATCTTAATGCGATATCCTCTTTTAAGGGCTGATTAATGCTTGCAAACACCTTCCACTGGAGCAATTTTTTCTGAACTTCATTGGGCTTTGCGCCTAACTTAACCGCAAGATCTCTAACAGTAATTGGAAATTCAACAGCTATCTTGGGGTTCTTATCAAGCTCTGCTTTCTTTTTCTTATTTAAAATAGAAGTGACTTCGCTTCTAACAAGCTCTGCTGTATCTAAATCTAGATTGCTCATATGAGACTTAGCATCAACATTTAAATCTTTTAGATACTCCATGAGCTCTTTGCTATCTAAACCCAATTCTTGAGCAAGTATATAGACTCTTGTACTAGACATTTTTACCCTTTAAATATTTTTTTGCAGCATCTATGGCTTTTTGAGCTGTCTTCTCACCTAAGCCCTCTATCTCTTTTAAAACCTCAAAATCTGCCTTAGCCAGAATATCAACACTCTCATAGCCTGACTTACTTAAAACATCCGCAATTTTAGGGCCTATCCCCTTAACCTTCAACAATGGAGACTCCTCGCTTAACTCTTCAGGGCTCCTAACATCTATCTCCCAATTGGTCAATTGAGATGCCAACCTTACATTCTGACCATGCCTTCCAATAGCTATAGAGAGCTGATCTTTTAAAACTATAACCAGAGCTTTGTTCTGTTCTTTGAAAATTTTTATATCTGATACCTGCGCCGGATTCAATGCTGCTTTTATATACTCAGCAGGCTTATCGCTATAATGAATAATATCTATCTTCTCTCCACCCAGTTCATCTACTATATTTTTTACCCTCACACCCTTCATGCCAACGCAAGACCCAACAGGATCGACGCTCTCTTGATTACTCCTAACAGCTATTTTGGTCCTTTCGCCAGCTTCTCTGGCAATAGCTACTATCTCAACTGTCTTATCCTGAATCTCAGGCACTTCTATCTCAAAAAGTCTTCTTATTAATTCAGATCTCCTGCGCGATACAATAACAAGAGGCGGCTTGCCGGACTTTTTAACCTCAAGAACATAGACTTTTAGTTTCTGTCTCTGTCTATAACTCTCGCCTCGACCCTGCTCTGAGCGAGGTAAAATAGCTTCGGCTTTATCAAGCTGCACAATAACATCCCCGTATTCTAATCTATGAACCATGCCTGTTAGGACATCTCCGACTCTGTCCTTATACTCATCGTAGATAGTCTCTTTCTCTGCTTCACGCAACTTCTGCATAATTACCTGCTTTGCAGTCTGAGCAGCAATCCTGCCTAGCTTCTGAGATACAACTTCCTCTCCCTTAAGATAGACTTTCATGTCACCGCTTTCGATATCAAATTTTATATCCAAGTCCTCTCTCTCTACATGAAAAACCTTCTTAGCTGCTGTAACCATAGCAACCTCAATTGCATCAATAAGCTTGCTCTGATCTATGCCTTTCTCTTGACCAAGATATTCCAAAGCTAATAAGAGCTCTTCATTCATATTTAAGCCTCTAATAATTTAATCTTCTGTTTAGCCTCTTTGATATCAACAATATTTAAATTAATATCTTTATCTCCTAAGCCAATTATTAAAACACCGCCTTTAATACTCTTAAGAACACCTGTCACTAAAGAGTTGTCTTCTATTTTAATAATTAATTCTCTACCAATCAAACACTTATACTCTTTTTCACTCTCTATAACCTTATCAACTCCCGGAGAAGAGACTTCTAAATTATAGCTCATATCAAACGGTTCTTTCTCTTCCAATAAATTGCCTAACTTCCTATTAACATTAACACATTCATCTAATGTCACTCCACCTATTTTATTTATAACAATTCGCAGTAACAACTGCTCTCTGACTTGAGAGATAGAGAAACTAATAAGCTCAAAACCCTGATCTTTAACCATAGGTTCTAAGTATTCTTCTACTTGGATCTTAATCTTCTCTAAATTGTCCATTTTTCAATAAAAAAAGTGGGTAAATAACCCACTCACCTCCTTTAAAGCGATTTAGAATAGAATACAATATATGGACTTCGCTGTCAAGGATAAGATAAGGAATTTTTAGATGGTTAAGCAAGATGTGGTATAAATAATATTGGGGTAAATAAAGATATAAAAACAAACCCAATAAATCCTATGAAAAGAACAGTGTTCGGTATATTATGGGTGCTTTCATATTTCTATCTAATAAACATAGATCACAATGCAGTTTTATCTCTATGAAGGTCCCGAGAAACAATTTTCAGCATAGATGATATTCTTACCATAAGTAATGAGGGAATAGTTTACATCAACAGCTCACACCAAGTAACAGCTGTGACAGACTTATCCGGTAATATTATTGAGGAATACACCTATACTGAGGAAGGAATCCTTAGCTCTGTTATAATAAAGAATGCTACAGGAGAAGAATGGATAGAACTCTTACCTAACCCCGAAGAAGATTCTGATGGTGAGTTTTATTGGACAATCAAATCTCAAGGTAAAACAATAGGAACTGTTAGCGGATTTATAAACTCGGAAAATTACAGCCTCTATATCAAAGATATCGGACTGGATATAGGCCCTGATGCTTTAATGAACAGGGACCAAGGTGTTGCAACAAGCGTTTTAAGCTTTATATTTGAACACTACAAAAGAAAAGATATTTACGCAGGATTAAGTAGCGTATATGGTTACACAAGCAATCCTATATCATTTGAGATTTTTTTTAAGCTCTCAAATAACAATCAAAAAGAGATAGGGAATACAGAAGAAGCGGCATTTTTTAATCATGACGACTTAAACTCTCTCTTCCACCACATCGCAACCTCTAACTCTTATACGATTATCTTAACCAACAACCAAGAGGAATATTTTAATCCTTTAGGAAATAGGACCAAATCACCTTCTTTTATCTCTACCTTATCTCCTTCCTCTGTTGCTACTATCACTCTACCCTCTTGAATATAGCAACGCTCATTAGAGTCATATTCCCAGTCAAACTCAGAGATATCGCAGCTCCAGGAACCCCAGGAATCAACTCCAAGACTTTTCAGCTCCTCTTCAGCGGCTCTCTTAACCTCTATCTTCATCTTGCTTTTATCATATTGGAGCGGGAGAGGGGAATCGGACCCCCGTAATCGGCTTGGAAGGCCGGAGCTTTACCACTAAGCTACTCCCGCAATTTAACCTCTAAATTAAACTATTCAGAATCTTTATTGAATTTTGCGTATTTCCTGCGGAACCTCTCCACTCTGCCTGCAGTATCAACTATCCTCTGCTTCTCTCCTGTATATAAAGGATGACAAGCAGAGCATACCTCTACCTTGATATTCTCCTTGGTAGAACGAGTATTAATAACACTGCCGCAAGCACATACAACTGTAGTCTCTACATATTTTGGATGAGTATCTTTTTTCATATTAACCTCCAAATTAATCTTTAAATTATACCAGCTAATAGATTTTTTTCAATAAACTATACGCTTACCCCAAACCAGAGCTGGATTATACTATTATAAATCTACTCCCGCAATACTTTTATATCCGAGCAGATACTTCTGAGTCGTCTTTTCAATTACTTCCTGAGGAAGATTTGGAGCAGGAGGTATCTTATCCCAGCCTGTTGATTCCAGCCAATCTCTAACATACTGCTTATCGAAACTATTCTGAGCTCTACCGGGAGCATACTCGTCTTTAGGCCAAAAACGAGAAGAATCCGGAGTAAGAACTTCGTCTATCAATATAAGTTCTCCGTTTAAAATCCCAAACTCAAACTTTGTGTCGGCTATAATTATCCCGCGTGCTTCGGCGTAGTTATGAGCAAAAGAATAGAGCTCAAGGCTCTTATCTCTTATTTTAGATGCAAGCTCTAAACCAATATTATCGACTACATAATCAAAAGAGACAGCTACATCATGCCCGCTATCTTCTTTTGTTGAAGGCGTAAATATCGGCTGATCAAGTTTCTGAGATTCAATCAGTTCTTTTTTAAGCTCTATCCCAGACACCTTACCTTCTTTTTTGTAGTCTTTCCAGCCTGAACCAGACAGATAACCCCTAACAACACATTCAAAAGATAAAGGCTCTGTCTTCTTAACAATTATAGACCTATCTCTTAAGATATCATGATAATCAGATAACTGAGCTATCTCCGAAACATCAGAACTTATAAGATGATTTGGAATAAGTTCTTTTGTTAAATCAAACCAAACAAGAGAAAGCTTATTTAAGACTATGCCTTTAAGAGGAATTGGATCCGGCAAAACAACATCGAAACAGGATATCCTATCAGTTGCTACGAATAATAGATCATCGCCAATCTCATAGACATCCCTAACCTTACCCCTACGGAATATATTGAGACTCTCAATGTTAACCTCTTTAACTAAATTCACTTTCATCTCTTCCTCCTTGTAAAATTGTAAAATCACCGACAACATTCTCTCGTAAAGAGAGGTTTTTACTTTCAAAAAAATCTCTTATAGGTAAATATTGACCTTTTTTCTGACAGGTAAGATAGAGCATCTGTACATCATATTCATAGCATAAATCTAGAAGCAGCTGCAGTAACCTCTCCTGATGATTGTAATCAAAATCGTCTAATACATTTAAAGTCTCATCTAATATAAAGGGGAGCTGCTCTCCATTATTAAGCTTAAAAAGAGAGATAATCGCAAAACGTAAAAGCAGATACAGAGAACTCTGTATACCTTTCCCCGCCTGCTCTATGGAGATAAATTCAGGATGATTCTTAGGTTTAAGATATATATTTAAATCAGCATCCACTTTTATAAAATCATAATCTTCACTGAGAAATTTAAAATGTCTATTAACAAAATCATTTATATAAGGAGAGACTTCCGAATACAGCTCTTCCCCTGCTTCCTGAAGTACTATCGACGCAAGCTCTAAAGCCTCTCTATAAACAGCTATTCTTCTCATCTCATTTTCTAAGATAGAATGCTCGGCACTTAAAACAGCAATATCATCTTGAGGTAAATAACTCTCTATTGTCTTATCGAGTATGCTAATATTGATCTGAATATTTCTAATCTCACCCTCTAAATCTTTTTTAATCTGCATGCTGTCTTTAAGAACCAGTATGTCAGAATCTATATTGCTAAAATCCAACTTAAGGCTCGCCTTCTCTTTAAGATCAATCTCAATATCCAATTCAGAGGATTTTTTTAAAGTATCAGCATAATCCCTGCTTTGATACCATAGGGATTCCAAGTCTTCTATGCTTGAAACATCTAATTCGCTCAAAAGACCGTCCCATAATTGCTCATAGAAGTCAATCTCCCTAGGCTCTTCTAGGTTTTCAAACAGATCGAGCTCCGATATTTTAACTGAAATTTCAACTTTAAGACTTTTTCTATCTTTACCGTAATCTACAATAATTCCTTTTTCTTTTTTGATAAACCTTAAAAAATAAAAAGCAGCAATTAGAAGAAACGATGCAAAAGATAAAAATAGATATTTTGCCTGGTCTACCCCTAAGATAGAAGATAGAGCCAAGAATGCAGAGAATCCGGAAAGCGACAGCCAGAACAGAAGAATATTATGCTTCAATGCTCTCTGCGTGGCAATAAAAACACTCTCTATATTTTGAAGCTTAAATTTAAATTCTTTGATAATATCGCCGCATTTTTTTAAATTTTGCAACTCTTTCAAATCCATCTCACGTATCATCGAAGGTATAGCTTCGTAGTTTCTTTTAATGGCAGTAAATAGAGAAGTGAGTCTGCTTTTAAGTTCTTCAAAATGAGGCACCACTTCAGTATCAAGCTTAACTCTTAAACCTTCTAGCTTTACCTCTAAAGCTCTTCTCTCTATGAGCAGCTGTCTGTTCTTATTAAACTGTTGTTTTAAAATCTCAATATCTTTGGTTACTTGATCATATTCAATCTGTCTACTCCCGGCTATTGTTCTCTTACCTCTTTTTTCAAAAACACCTATCTTGGATTTCTTATCCTGTATCTTTCTTAAAGCACTGGACAGTCCTCCTCCGCTCTTTCCAATTTCTATCATCGACCTCACTTCATCTAATATCTTTTTGCTTTCCCCGATTGCAGCAACGTCAAACTGCCGAACAATGCTTAGGCTTTCAAAGACATCTCTACTTATATTTAAAAACTGTTCTCCAGCAAGCAAGCCCAGATGTTTATCCTGTTTTAATATTTTTAAAGCTGAAAAATCACCGTCTTTAGATTTAAACACACCTAGCTTATCTTCCCGGGGTGATGATGAAATTATTTTCTCAATCCTATAGTCACCGCCCTTCTCGAGAGAAAAATCCAGCCTGCCGCCGTATATGTCTGAGCTCCAAGGCTTAAATCTCAGTCTCTTCTTTCTACCAATCTCAGTCTTAAGATCACCAAAAGGATAGAGAACAGCATAGACGAACTCTATTAAGGTCGACTTGCCCTTATCATTTGGAGCAAGTATCACATTGATGTTTTTAGCAAAAGATATTCTAAGATTGTCCTTTATCTTCCCAAACCCAAAAACTTCAACATCCTTAAACCTCATTCCAACCTCTTATCTCTTTTGTAAAAATAGCATCGAGTCCAATCTTCGTTACAATATCTACAACCTCTTTTGAAGTTTTCCGATCCTGCAAAATCTTAATGAAGTTCTTTCCGAGCAACGAAGACTCTATCAGTTCTTTAGAATAAGCTGACCTTATATTATTTTTCAAATTGAAAGCAAAAAATAGACCACTCTGTTTTATATAATCATCAATATCTTCCAAATCTATTCTTATATCTGGATCAATATCACCTTTTAAAACTATAGAGACCACGGCATCTTTATCACCATTATCCTTAATCATATCTTTTGCTTCATCTAAAGATAGAACACCGCTACAATCAACTTCAATCTCCTTGTAATAACGTCTTTGGAAAGATATTTTATCTATCCTGGGCACCTCTCCCTTTTTTAATCCAACCTTAAGTACAAACCTTTCACCTAACTCTTTAAAGCTTAACGATTCTGGAGAGCCCGAGTAATATCCTAAAACTCTCTCGCTCGATCTTGGAACCGGCCTGCAATTATGATAGTGGCCCAATGCAATATAATCAGCCCCTGAACTATCTATATCTCCTGATGAAAAAGGAAGAGAATCACCAAATATAGACTCTTCAGCAGTACCTGTTTCAGCACCATGCATTAGAACAATATTTAACGCTTCTCTGTCCTCTACGCTTAGATCTTTAAGTAAATTCTTAGAAACATTTTCAGGGCTAACCGAAACACCCCAGAGATAGAGGTCATCCTTAATCTTAATTTTTTCAAAATCAGAGCCGAAGATATGCGCATTTTCAGGCCAATCATATATTAAATACGGCGAACTATCTTCTAAAATATCATGGTTGCCGGCAACGATATAGACAGGTAAAGGTTTTAAAGATTCAATTCCATAAATAATCAAAGATTTAATAGTATGGGGCGAAAAGTAATCACCCTCAAATAGATCACCTGCGAATAATATAAAATCTAGCTCTTCCTTGATAGAATTTGTAAACTGAATAACTTTTTTAAAAGTCTCTTCTAGTTCTTTCTTTCTCTGTGAAATCTTATCTAGATCCTGAAACCCTAAAAATTTAGAATCCAAGTGAAAATCTGAAATTTGAATAAAATTGGCCTGCATCAAATAAATCTCTTGGCAAGGTTGAAAGAATTACTCTCTATCTCTTCAATCTGCTCTATGCTAAGGTTTAAGCTTCTCTTTAAAGCAGCCTCGACCTGCAACTCATTTAATAAATCATCTGGAGAATGAGTATCACTATTAAACACTAATAAAGCACCGTTTTTCTTCCCAACTTCATAGACATGTTTATTGGCTTCTCTATGTCCAGCGCGAGCTGTAATCTCAAGTGCTACCCCTTGCTCTTTAGCAAGAGATGCTAAGCTATCATCAATCCAGCCGGGGTGAGCAAGGATATCACATCTTGCTTCAATAGCCGCTCTATTCGTACCTTCTATAACTGGTTCAACCGGCGACTCACCATGAACTACAACAAGTACGTTGTCTTGACTACGCGCATAATCGATTAACTCTGGTATCAACTCTAGCGGAACATGTGTTATTTCAACCCCAGGAATAACCTTAATCTTATCTGACCAATATTTATTTAGGTCTCCCGCAACTTTAATCAATCTTGGCAAGATAAAATCAATATTTGATGAATCAACATGATCTGTTACGGCTATTACACTATATCCGCTAACCTGAGCTCTATGCACAAGCTCTGAAGGTAGAAGAAGACCGTCTGACAACAATGAATGAGTGTGAAGATCTATCATAACAAACTTTTATATAATTTAATTAATTGCAACTAATAGTTTAAAATTTAGAAACTAAAAAAACAAGAGAAATATAATAAATGCCCCACATAGGACTCGAACCTACGACACCCGGTTTAGGAAACCGGTGCTCTTCCGTACTGAGCTAGCGGGGCTTATTAAGAATAATAGTTTAGAAAACTTTAGGGTATTTTACAAGGAGGAAAGAATTATTTATCTTAGAACTTTAATAAAAACATCAACTATCTCAGGATCAAATTCAGAACCTGCTGACTCCCTAATAATCTTCACAGCTTCTTCTTCTGGGTAAGCCGCCCTATAAGGCCTATCGGATATTAAAGCTTGATAGACATCTGCTACAGCAACAATACGAGCACCAAAAGGTATCTCTTCCCCTTTTAAACCATGAGGGTAGCCCTGACCATTCCATCTCTCATGGTGATAAAGAATATAGGGTATTAAATCATGTAGGGCATGTATCGGCCTTATGATATCTACCCCTATTTGCGGATGTCTCTTAATTATATCATACTCTCTTTTGGTAAGCTTTTTATTCTTATGCAAAATATCCTCACTTATTCCTATCTTACCCAGGTCATGTAAAATAGCCGCCTCTCTCACTCTTTCAATCTCATCTCTAGGCAGAGAGAACGCATCTGCAATAGCTACAGCATACTGAACTGTCTGTTCAACGTGCTCTCCTGTATAATGATCTTTGAGCTCTATTGTTTTTGCAAAAGCAAACACGGACTCTATTAAACTTTGATTAGCCTTTTTTGTAAGGTCTTCAAGTTTACCCCTTAGAAATCCTACACTTGCATTCTCTGCTTCAACCTCAGGCATCCTCTTTCCATCAAAACCAACATCCTCTAAAGAATAAACCCTATTACCACCTGCATCCTTAACCTTGCTTAAAATCTTATAGCCTATATTTATTAAATCCTTGCCCTCTAAGATCATCTTATCTACTTTGTTTAATTGAACCGTCTTATCTGAAGGATACCCAACAACGGCCACGCTTAGAGTAAACTTTATTCTCTGCTTATTATTTCCAAACTCTTTTACATTTATATCATCCAATACTCTACGAGCAAGCTTTAAAGAAGTTATCTTATCAGTGCTCGGACAAAGTACAATAAATTCTTCTCCTCCAGAGCGAACAACAATATCATAACGCCTAACCATTCTCTTGAGATGCCTAGAAAACTGTTTTAATACACTATCTCCAAAATTATGTCCATAGACATCATTTATAGATTTAAAATAATCTATATCAAATAAAATCAATGAGAACGGATGATAATACCTGCGAGCTCGAGAAAATTCAGCCTCAATGATCTCATTTAAATACTTATTGTTGTAGAGTCCAGTTAATGAATCTTTCATTATAAACTTTTTCATTCTTTCGTGAGATTTCAAAAGAGCTTTATTGAGACTATCCAAAGATCTCTCGGCACTCTTTCTCTTTGTTATCTCAAGCGTAGTCTCAACCATTCCTATTGTCTCACCTTTTAAATTTTTAAGCAGGCACCCCTTTATCGACCAAGTACGACCATCAGGAGAAGTCATCTCAGATTCCTGAGGTAATCCTGTCTCTTTTGCTCTTATTACAGGACAACCAATACAAGGCGTTTCTCGATTGTGCCAAACTCTATAACATTTTTTACCTACCAACTCCTCTAGATTCTTACCAACAGAATCTGCCGCAGCCTTATTGACCCAGACCAAATTATTATAAAGATCATGGTATACTACATGCTCGCAAATACTATTTAATATCAGAGACCTCTCATGCTCTACTCTAATAAGCTCTTCCCTTATACGCCTAGATTCGGTTATATCCCGTACAGTAGTAACCATTCTTACAACATTACCATCTTTTATTATTGGAATCTTTTTTGTCTGAGTAATTACACAAGAACTTCTTACTCTATTTTTTTCAACAGTTGTTATAGACTTCCCACTCTTAAAAACATCCTCACACTCTTTTAAGATATTATCTTTTAAAAAAGGAAAGACATCAAAAATACTCTTCCCAATAACATCACTATTTAAACCCAAAACCTTAAGCCATTTTTTAAAAGTTTTATTAATGAGTAATATTTTAAAATCAGAATCAACAACATGAATTGCATCTGGCATAGAATCAAGCGTCATCTTACATTGCTCTTCAGAATAACGCAGATTATCCTCTACTTCTTTTTGTTGAGAATGAAATCTATGTAGATCGTGAATTCTATCTTGGAGTACTCTGACTACATCAGAAAAGTGAATTTTTGTACTAACTTTCATATTGCTTTCTAATATCCTCCAAACTCTAATATAAATAAAAAAGCAGCTTATTTATTAAGCTGCCCTAATATACCTATTTAAAAAACATCTTGTATCAATAACCACCTCTTTGTGGTTCTCATGTATTATTTATACCACTTTATAAAGAGTATGTCAAAATTATTCTATTTTAAGATTTCAAATAAACGAGAATAATAAAGACCGAGATTAAGAACCATGCCATCTGCTTGAAATAAGGCTTCAACTTTATTTCTAAAATCAGTGTTAGTAACATCGGCAGCTATAACACCTATGCTTATTAAATCAGGAGAGAGCATTCCAAGGTTTGAATAACTTGAGTTATCATCAAAGTAGATAACAGCTCTACTTGGAAAGTCTTGCACAATCTTTTGAAGATAAACACCTTTTGTATGAGCTGGTGATAATTCAGCAGGAAGAGCCTGAACTACTCTACCTTCAAAACAATCAGACCAGCAGAAAGAACCATCCTCTTCTCTGTCTAATTCTTGAAGACGACTACATACTTCATTTACATCGGCTTCTGTTATAATCCAAAGCTCTATATCTTTCCTTTTAAACTCTACCAACATTTCTCTTACATTAATTTTTAAGAATAAAATCTTCAACCAATCTATTGCACTCTACCTCATCATTATCTGCAGTACGTAAGAAAATTTGAAGCTGACTTAAGACCTCCCCACCTCTTAAATCACTGCTAATCGCTAATTGGGTTAATTTGTTCATAGAAAACACAACATGCTCCTTTGAACCTTTGAAATCAGACCAACCTTTATCATTTTCTAAACTACGCATCATTCTAAAAATAAAATAAGCATCTCTTTTAACCTCTGCTACGCTTAGAACCATATCCATAAGACTACTAAACCCGCCTTCTATATTCTTTAGTCTCTCCGCTAATACAACTAAATCACTAACAATGGAATGCAAATACTTATCTTCATTTTTATCTGACAACTGTAGGGTAGAACCTAGTCTTTTAAACTCCTCCATATAACTATAGAAAGATTCTGGGTCTTCTGAAAAAATATTCTTAAGATCATTTAGATACCCTTCCGTTGCTTTAGAATCTAAGTGGAATAATCCTACAAAAACCTGCTCAATATCAACATTACAAACTTTTCTTGCTTCAGAATTACTAAAACATATCGTTAACAAAACTAACACCAATATAAAATACTTAATATTGCTCCCTCTTTTTATTCTTTAAAAATCAATAACGCTTTCTTTGAACAATAGCTACATCGCCTTCTCTAAAATTATATAGCACAGGAAAAACACTTCCAGACAAAATTCTTAAAGGCATATTATCAAAAATAAGACTTGTAAATCTAAGACCTGATGCATTAAGCACAGGCGTACCCATGCCACGTAAAACTACAGATAGATGTGCAGTGCCACTACCTCTCTCAGATATAACACCGACTATTCCACCTTCACCTACAAAATTAAATATATCAGAACTAGCATCAGGTGACATTATCGTCTTACCTTCTAAGTCTATTCCCCTTGAAGTAGCAGAGCCATAACGCACAGCTACTATATCTTCATTATCAAACCTTATACCATTAGAAGAAAAAGATTTTATCAAAGGAATATTTGCACAGCTAAAAGTCATTCCTTCTGATTCAGTTATTACGTAATATATATCAAGATTGTTGTCTTCTAATTCTTTTGCCATAATAAGCACATTATGGTTTTCATCATAAGGTAAAACACTTAAAACCATAAGACAGTCAGCCGCCTCTGCAACGTCAAGTGTAGCGCCTCTTAATATATCTTCTCTAGGAACATTTAAATTATAAGAATAACTACGCATATGAGTTAAAAAGTCAACTAGATCTCTAGAATCCATCTGCAATTGAGGGTATGTTGCATACATCATTTGCTTTAAAGAATCTTTCAGGGATTCAATAGCTCTTAAAGGCGAAAGAGCTATATTAACATCATACATGTGTGCCCATATAGATTCTGCATTTGGAAAAATATTTTGATGTTCTTCAGATATTTCTTGATATAATTGGCTAAAAACCTGAAACCTTTCACCTACCAATATATTGAACCAGTTTTCAATATTAGACGTACCAGCCAATTCACCATGCATAGAAGATGCCATCTCATTTATTACATGCTCTAAATAGACAACTTCTCTTTCTAAACGTTGGCCAAAAGATACTACCTCTCCCCTGTAATCACGTTGCATATTTATCTCAAATGGATTAAGACCTATATTGCTATTATTGTATAACCATAGCCTACTAACAGTATACCTATCTAAAACAATAGACTCTGCAAACAAGCTTAGCGCTAAAATAATTTCATCCTGACCCTGAGTTGTAACTTCATATCTTCCTGCATAAGAATCATCTAATCTTCTTTTATAATATTCGGCAACAGATATAGCCTGCTCCAATATGCAGCAACTTACCCTTCTATCAAAAATCAATGTTGCAACTCTAATCTCTTCAGAATAATCATCATTAAGTATTACCTCTGATAAACTTCTTCTAATTTGAATCAAGTCATTTATTGAATCTATTGCCGTACGCCCTAAAACTAGATACTCTAGCCTATCTAATCTTTCATCAAAAGGCATCTCAATAACACCTTCAACCTCGCTTACCCAGCATTCATAGGCAGGCTTCAAAGCTGAAACACTTTGCAACCTATATGGTTTCTGTAAAATATTCAACATCTTTGTCAATTCACTATAAATTTCATTAGATGAAACATCTGCTAATTCTAAATTTAATTTGGAAGGATCTGATTCACTAAATATATTAACGTCACCATCAGAGACTATTCGACCGCTACTTTCTAAAAAAGCTACTGCCTTTTCTACCTCTGCTACGGACACCACCATAGTCATAGCAATCTGTCCATGGCGAATATTGCCCCAATCTTTAGCTTCTGTATAGGATATCTCTGCTCCCCCTCTAGCTTCAGCTTCTTCGATGTAAGATACAAATTTCTCTCTGTTAACGCGTCCTGGAAGACATCTCAAAAGGGAATTCAGCATAAACCTTGTAAAAAATATATCGTTACTTGGTTCTGCATCTAGCCTAAATATAAAAGCAGAGAGTCTATCATCTATTTCCCATAGCTCTAAAATAGTATCTAAATTTTCAGCTACATCAGTAAGATTGTCAGCCAAACCAGGCATCAACTGTAATCTCATGTCTGATAAGAGAGCTGTTAAAAAAGCTGTCAATACTTTAGTGTGTTCCCCAGATATCTGATCTATATTTTTAGATATATAACTAAGATTAACAACTACATCATTCCAATCAAGAAAAAGGTGATTATGAATTCTAACGCTAATCTCTTCATCGCTTAATCCAGAATTTAAAAGAGATTCGATATTTATACTTACATGGCTACTACGAACTATATCTAAATAGCTAGGGGTTAAAGTGCGCCTAGAAGATAGATTTAAATTATCTAAATTAAAAATAACACCTAAAGAAGGTAGGCATAAAGATAAAATAATACCACTCAATATAATATATTTAAACAACTTCAACTTATCCCCCATATGTAATATTTATACCATGTAAAAAATAACTTACAAATTTTTCAGTTACAACAATTAAAAGAAAGCCCGGCTAAATATTGTTTAAGCCGGGCTTTACAATCTAATTATCTACTTTAAAATATCAATCGTCTAAATTTTCATTGGCCTGTTCAGGGTCAATCTCTGCTGCAACATCCTCAGCAGGAGCTTCTACAATCGGCGCTTCAACCCAAAATACTCCATCTCTCCTTAACATATAGTCTGTATATCTAGTGGTATCGTTCAAGTTATTACCATTACTAACCGCTGTTGGAATAATAACAACAGGGCGCTGAGTATAAGGATCCATTCCCTCTAGATAGGCAACTATGTATGTACCAGGTTCAGCATTTTCAACAAGCTCACCCATAACAGTCCCTACATTCTGACCTAAAATAATATCATATTCTGTTGGATTCGTACCTCTACCTTGATAGTTCCAGAGAAGCTCATTAACCTTAGAGGCTCCGTTTGATTTAATAGCCTGAATAACGAAATGTCTGGCACCTGCAAGTTTAGCTACATTACCAAACTCGTCAAGCTCTAGATTAGCAACCATATTTGCAAACTGTTCTGCAAGACCTCTATTTGCATGTAACATATCTCTTAAAAGCTCATTCTTAACAGATAGATATACTTGATCAACGCTTAAGGTACCATCTCGCCATCCCTCTCTAAAATCATTATCTCCTTCTTCGCACTCTTCTAGTATCCTCTTCATCTCTTCATTTACTTCTGTAGGCACAAAACCCTCTGAAACTAGAACAACCACACTGCCTTCCTCTCTATGCACCCTAAGAGCCTCTTCTGCAATACTGGCTAAAGAGGTGGGTCTCTCAGGTACAAGACTCATAACTGTATCTCTGTACTCTATTATCTTTCTCTGTGTCTCTGGGTCAAGTTGATCAAAGTTAGCCGGATATCTCGCAGATGTTCCATGAGTAACATTTCCGGCTTCGCGACCAAAGTCTTCACCAACATGAACCTGGTTGTGGCTAGCAGCATTTTGGACAGCAGACCAGAAGCCTTTCTGGTATTCTGTAACAGCAGATACAGCACCTAAAGACTGGACAGCTACATTCTCTATCGGAATATTCACCTCTTCACCTTCAGGTGAGATAATTATACGTCCTGATATTGAAACATCTTTATCCATCGACTTAGGTGTTGCTACAACTACCATACTTGGATTACGTTCTCCCGTAGCAAGCGCAGCACCTAAATGATCATCTCCTCCAGTAGAAGCCATAAAACTAAAACCTGCTACATTATCCCAGGCATTCTGTGCAGTTATCTCTGTTTCGGGCTTATTTGGATTAACTTCAAAAGGATTGCCTCTAGCTGAACCTAACGGAGTAGAGGATTGAGTTATAAAACTACTAGCAAGAAGTGAATCAACATAGATAAGATGCTGATTGAACTCATCAGGAGCTACCACCAAACCATCTCGAGCATGTGATACTCCAAAGACACGTAATCCTGTATTATCCATCAAATACTGAGCGAAACTTCCTATTGCAGCTCCTAAACCTGCACAGTCTCCTCCACCTGTAAAGAATAGACCAGCATCAGGTCGCTCAGTTATATCTATCACCTCTGACTGTGTTATAAGTATTAAACGTCCATCTAAATATGCATCTATAGTCTCAGATGCCGTAATACCATCTGCAAGCACTAGCCTCTTTCCTGTCTCACTTATACGGGCAGCTGTATCACCATTAATTCTCTCAATAAGCATCCCGTCAACACTAAGTATATTCTGCAAGGCCATATGAGCAGAGTCTTCCGTTACAATTAAACCGACAGAACCAAACGCCCTGAAATATTCCATGGCAGAGTCATAAGCAGCCTGATATATCGTATCTACGTATACCTGGGGTATCTCTCCAAATTCACCCCTAAAAAGAGGTTTATTGGCAAATTTGATATTTTTATCGAACCACTCTGCGTTACTAGAATATTTAGATCTTTGATCACCAAAATTATCCAAGACCCACTGAATTATTCTTCTACGCATCTCGGTCGGAAGATTGGCAAACATGATATTCTGCCAATTAGTGGCAACATTGGCCTTTCCTATCCCACTCTTAGGGAAAAGAATCATATTCTCTAAGGATGTTCCGCTGGTACCGTGCTGAGCAACAATAACTCCATAAGGAGCAATAGCTTCTGCAACTTCAGCAGTTCTTTGAACACTTATGCCTAACTGAGGTATTACGTTTCCCTGAGCATCAAAATTATTACCATGCGCAGTACCATTGTGTATTGCTAAGAAATCAGGAAATACACCTCTTGCCTGAAGTGCTCTTATATATACAGTTGCTTCAAGTACGGATGTTAAAGCCTGCTCCCCTGTTTTAGGATCAATTTTTCCAATCTCGCCAACCTCAACCTCTAACCCCATGCCTTCAGGCATAAACTGGGCTAAATAAACAATAATATCTATATTGTCTTTTAGTTCAAGGTAGGTCTGAATCGTTGCTGCTATATTTTCACCTACACCTTCAACATCTCGCAACTCATCTAAGTTGCTAAACTCGCCATGGTCTATTATTTGTTGCGCTAATACCTTACCTACATCAGGAATGAGCAATAGATCTTCAAAAGATAGGCTATTGAGCCTCTCTGTCAATTTTACAGGATCTAATTCCATACAATGTGAGGGATCAAGTGCAATAGCTGAAAAACGAGCTTGAACTTCTGCCTTAACAAGTGCCTCGGCTGCAGCAATCGCTTCTGGAGTATTAGACTTAACAGATGTATGGTCACCATGAATAACAAAAGGTACATTACAGTTTAACTCAAAAGCTATTCTATTTATCATCTCTGACAACATAAGAGGAGTAAGACCAGTATAAGCAGATTTTAATGAAGCATCGGGGTCTACATTCATCTCGCTTGCTGCAAGCTCAAATATAATTGGAGTACCTGCATCCATAGCAGCCTGCATAACAGCTCTTATTGTTATCTCTGGCACACTTCTTGGGTTAACTGCCATTACAGCAGCCTCTCTACCTGAAGAGTTAACAATGCTCAACATTTCGCGATATGTAACAAGCATCGGATGAACGGCTACTGCTTGAGTAATATCCATTGTACGGCGAGAAACTAACTCATAAGAACAACTTGAACCATCTTTGAAAATAAAAACACTACCTACCAAAAACCCAACTATAGTCACAAATAGAACTGTATTTTTTAACAGTCTCTTACCCATTTTCCCCTCCTTCTAAATTAAAATTAATTAATTAATTATAAAAACAGAATAATTTCTTATTGAAACATAAAGGAAAAACATCTGGTAAAAATAAAGGAGCAGAGGCAGAATAATTAAACAGTTTTTTAAAACTAATTCCATCTTCTACTCCTTTATAGTAATTTAAGTTTTACGGTTGCCCTGGAACATAAGCATTCTCACCTAGCACGTTGGATATATCAAGTAACTCTTCTCTGGTTAATCCAGGATTTTCTTCCAGAAGAGCCCACATCGTCATAGTGCGCATAAATTGACGTGTATATCCAA
>JAVCCU010000018.1 GCA_030765335.1 Candidatus Kaelpia aquatica
ACTTTACTGTTCCTTTCATACTGGTAATACCTCCTTTTTTAAATTTGTAGTCGATTGAAAGACATAAAAAAAACGCAAGGGAGAAATAATACTCACCTTGCGGACTGATATCTTACTCTCCTTCATCGCTACAGTTAAGAATTCTATAGTATTAGTCATAGTTAGTCAAGAGAATAAATCAGTATCCATAATTCTTGACACTGCTCTAAGGTTATCTCTAATTTTGACGATATGCCGATATAAATTGTCGGGTATAATATTTATGCAGTTGCTTATTCTTACCGCGAAGGAGATATAGGCGTAAGCATCGGGCCTCGTTAAGATGAGCCTGTATCTGTACTTTATTCCGCTTTATTTTTAATATGACATTTTGATTTCATATGTTTTTATAAATGTTATGTTATAATAAACAAGATATGCATGAAAAAATAAGTGGAATCTTAAGGGCAGAGTGTCATCATGCAGGATGAACCAGGATAAAAGGAGGAGATATTGGCGAAAGATAATTATTCATATCAAAAGTACCAAAAAGAATTGGCAAAGAAAAAGAAGAAAGCGGAAAAGAAGCAAAGTAAATTGGATAAAAAAAATATTCAGGATAAAGCAGATTTAGAGCAGGATACGAATTAAAGGTTGAAGTATTTACCGAAACTAAGAGGGAGTCGATATGGGGTATCGGCAAGGTAGTGGTGGTGGATACGTTGGATCAACACAGTGATTCATGTAGAATGCAATAAGCAATGCGAAACTCTTTTAAGTCCAAGAGATGGGCTGAAGATGCCAGTTTACTTATATCAGCAAGAAGCATTAGAGCGTTTTTTGTGAATAGAGTGGCCCGGCCCTTTTCCTATAGTTCTTCCTAAAGATTTAACTCTACCTTCAACGCAGAGTGAGCAATCAGCCACAGACTCGTCGACGCAGGGTTTTTTAGGATATAACAGGTAGTCTTTTCTATATTCTTGAGGAGTACTATTAGGCATAAAAACATTACAGCCCATCTGCAAAAGAAGGTTCCTTCCTTCAGGATTTACAGCATCATAGGCAGTTGTTGCCGGGATATGGGCATCTTTGTTTAATAATCTTAAAATGGCGATAGTCTTTAAATATATCTCATTTTTAAAGGGGTTTAGAGTTTTACTGAAAGGAGTTTTATTATGCGGTATAAAAGGCCCAACTCCAATCATGTCTAAATCCAGATTACTGCAAAAAAGGATATCTTTAGCTAGATCACTCATCTCTTCGTTCGGCAGTCCAATAAGAAAGCCTGAACCAGTCTGTATGCCTATACTTTTTAAGATCTCAATGCACATAATTCTAGTATCTAAATCATCATCTGGGTGGCATTGTTTAAATAGTTTTCTATTAGATGTCTCAAATCTGATTAAGTACCTATCCATGCCCTTTCTCTGCCAGTAGAGATAGGTTTCTCTGTCTCGTTCACCCACAGAAATAGTAATTGCTAAACTGGTCTCTTTTTTTATGTTTTCTATCAGGGCTCCTAGTTTTTCTTTGGTGTAAAAAAAGTCTTCGCCTGACTGCAGGACAACTGTTGTCTGGCCGAATTTTTCAATTTGTTTGCAGGTTTGAATTATTTCTTCATCCGCCATGCGGTAACGCCTAACATTTTTATTAGATTGCTGAATGCCGCAATAATAACAATCTTTTTTGCAGAAGTTTGAAAACTCAATGATCCCCCTTAAGAAGATTTCATCGCCCATGTATTGTCTGCGGATATTGTCTGCTTTATTATAAAGGGACTTAAGATCTTTATCTTTGGTTAAAAGCAAATAGATAATTTCATCTTCAGTTAGCTGGATATTCTTATCTGTATTTTTAAAAATATTTTCTAGTTCCATAATTATTTCTTAAAATTATAAAAAACATCGTACCTTAAATTTTTATCTAACGCAATATGATACAAAAAGTGAATATGAAAGCTGAAATATTTAAAACAAGTAAGATTTGTATTGTTTATTGATATTTCGGGTCTTATTTTGTATTGCTCTTATATCACTAGAAAACGTTGAACTTTTGCGGTTTGGTATGTACAATAGGTATGTTTTAAAAATTATTATTTAAGTAGATCGTTTCAAATCAGGAGGAAGAGATGAGCAGAGACAGCGTTATTAATGAAAAAAAATTAGATATTGAAGTACAGAAAAAATTTATTCCTTATCTTAAAACGATCTCTGAAATTCATGGGGATAATTTGATCTCTGTGTTTATATATGGTTCTGCTGCAGGGGGAGACTATATCCCTAAAGTCTCTGATATTAATTCAGTTTTTATATTCAAAGATCTTAAGTTTTCGATATTTAAAAGTAGTTTGAATACGATTTCTAAAGGAATTTTTAAAAAAATAGCTGCGCCTTTATTTCTGACCAAAGAGTATATCAACTCTTCTTTAGACGTTTTCCCGATAGAATTTCTGGATATGAAGGAAAATCATGTTCTCTTATATGGTGAGGATGTTCTCTCTGAGTTAGAGATTAAAGGTGAGCATATCCGTCTTTTCTGTGAACAACAAATTAAAGGGAAGTTAATTAGAATTCGTCAGGCATATTTAGAGGTAGGTCTTAAGACAAAAGGCCTAGAGGTCTTATTGAAAGAGTCTCTTAATTCACTGATTCCTATTTTTAGGAATTTAATTCGATTAAGAGAAGAGCAGCCTCCAATTGAAAAAATGGATGTTATTGGTAAGTTTTGTCAAATATTTGGGCTCGATGAGAATGTATTTTTACCAATTTATAAAGATTCTACAAATGATGAAAAGATAGCCAAGCAGGATGTGGTTGTTTTCTTGGAAAAGTATTTAAATCAGATTGAAAAATTAGCAGATATAATAGATAAGTTATAATAAGGAGTATGAATAAAATTTCTAAGTACGTTTTAGTTCTAATTCTCTTTTGCCTATTGTTTTCTTCTGTATTATTTGCAAGAGATGTGATATCTATCCCGCCTCGTGGCCAGGGCTATGTAAATGATTTTGCAGGACTGTTGAACTATTCTGATAAAGCTACTATAACCAAGTTCGCTGCTGAGTTGGAGAGAGAGACCACAGCGCAGATAGCTATTGTAACTGTTAAAACAGCTCAACCTGAGACCGTACAAGGGTTTTCTGTAAGACTCTTTGATCAATGGAAGATTGGGCAGAAAGGTAAGGATAACGGAGTACTGCTCTTAGTGGCAGTTAATGACCGCAAGGCATGGATTACAACAGGTTATGGTGTTGAGGGTGCAATCCCGGATCTGGTTGCCAATAAAATTGTTCGGGATCTGATTATTCCTTATTTCAAGCGTGGGCAATATTCTGAAGGTATCATGAGAGGTTCGGTAGCTATTATTAGTCTCATTGCCAAAGAATATGATGCTGAGATAACTGGGCAGGAGGCGCAGGTTTATCAAACAGTACATAGTAAGAGAAGCGGCTTAAGAGTTATCTTTACAATATTGTTCTTCCTTTTTATTATAAGTATGCGTTCTGGGCTTCTGGGGTATTTTCTGCTAGGTTCAATGATAGGGGGGCGTAGGCGAGGCGGCTTTTGGCATGGGTCTGGATTGGGCAGCTCTGGTGGAGGATTTGGAGGCGGTTTTGGAGGATTTGGAGGCGGTATGACCGGAGGCGGCGGCGGCGGTGGTGGTTGGTAACCAATAAATAATTTAAAAACGAGGGATGATAAAATGAAAAAGATTTGGATTATTTTAGGAGTTCTTATAGTTTTAGCTGTTATGCTTTTTGGTTGGTATAAAAATGGTTATAATCAGGCTATTGCTAAAGATGAAGAAGCAAAATCAGCTTGGGCACAAGTTGAAAACCAGCTACAAAGAAGAAACGATTTAATTCCCAATCTTATAAGTACTGTTAAAGGTTTTGCTTCCCAGGAAAAAGAGATCTTTACAGAAGTAACTCGTTTAAGAAGCCAATGGGGTAAGTCTGCTTCCGTTGAAAGCAAAATAGAGAATGCTAATGCAATGGGCGGAGCGTTGTCACGCCTGCTGTTAGTTGCTGAAAACTATCCTCAATTAAAATCAAATGAGAATTTCTTAGCTCTGCAGGCACAGTTAGAAGGTACTGAGAATAGAATTGCTGTTGAACGCATGCGTTACAATCTTGCAGTCAAAGATTTTAATCGGTTCCAACGCTTATTCTTCGGTCGGTTTTTTGCTGCACAAGCAGGCGTTACTGAGCCAGCAGTATATTTTGAAGCTAAGGAGTATGCTTCTGAAGTCCCTGTTGTTGAGTTTGATTAAGCTGTGCTGCATTATAAAGCATAGGTCTAGGGCACTATATTTTAAAGAGCCGATTGCTTTATTAATGACTGAAAATTAATCTTGATACCGTTATGGAGGATGAGATAAGCAGATGGGATTACTAGCACTCTTATTTAAAGATCCAATGGCATTTTTTTTATTAGTTCCATTGCTTCTTTATTCGGTTATTGCTCATGAGGTGGCGCACGGTTGGGTTGCTTCGCTGTTTGGAGATAATACAGCAAAACATTCCGGTAGATTATCGTTTTACCCCAGATCTCATATTGATCCCATGGGAATGCTTGCACTTTTTATTATAGGATTTGGATGGGCAAGGCCGGTACCAGTTGATTATAGAAATCTGAGCAGCTCTCGGCGGGCTATTATTGCTGTCTCTTTGGCAGGGTGCGCAGCCAATATACTCATTGCAACTGTTACAATATTTTTGCTTCAGTTCCAACTCTTTCAAGCAAACCGTTTCTTCGCTCCGGCTCTTTTAATTACTGCAAGAATAAACATTATGCTGGGAGCGTTCAACCTGATTCCTATTCCTCCTTTGGATGGGTCCCGGGTGCTGATGGAATTTCTTCCCTCTAACGCTAAGTATCAACTTGCCAGACTCGAACCCTTTGGGTTTTTCATAATTATTATTTTGCTTTGGACGGGAATGTTGAGTCCGGTAATTACATTTGTTCAAAGTATTATCCTTGGATTCATCGGGATGTTATTGGGCTTCATAAGGTAGCTAAAGAATAGCATCAACGCAGTTAATCTAATTTAGTAAACCAGTATGCTTCTTAATTCCAAGAAGCTAAATAAAGGCTCTCTGTGCTCCCAATGTTTAAGTCCAATAATTCTCTGCTTTATCAAAGAAGGTTTTTTATATCTATTTAATGTTTTAATAATTATAATGCTGAGCTTGCCAGTATTAGTGTTAAAATAAATATCAAAGAAGAATTGTGCTTAGAAGGAGTATTTAGATATGAAAATGGGAATCATCGGCTTACCTCAAACAGGAAAGAAGACCATATTCAAACTGTTGACAGAATATAAATTTTCTGAGAAAGATTTAACAGTCAATAAGGTTATAAAGAGTTTTGCTCAGATAAAAGACCCAAGGTTCGACTTTTTGTCTAATCTATATGAGCCTAAAAAGCAGGCGAGGGCAAAGATTGATATTGAATTACTGCCTAAGATAGATCCAGATTCTATTAGAGAGGGCAGTATATTTGAAAATATTTCCGATTTTGATGCCATCTGCCATGTAGTCAGAGCTTTTAAAGACGACTCTGTTTATCATATAGATGGTTCAGTGGATCCAAGACGTGATATTGAGAATATCAACTCTGAGTTAGTGCTGCATGACCTTCTCTTTATTGAAAAAAGAATTGAGCGTATTGATGATGCTATAAAGAGAGTTAAAGATGAGAAAGCATTAAAGGAGAGAGAACTCTTACTAAAACTTAAAGACCATTTAGATAAAGAGCTCCCTCTGCGGCTGCTTGATTTGACTGAACAAGAGTTAGGTCTAATTTTAAGCTATCCGTTTAGTACATTGAAAAAGATGATAGTTGTTCTAAATATCTCTGAAGATAATCTTAGCGATGAGTCTAATATCGAGAAGCTACAGCAGGATTATGAATCTCTGGAGATTGATATTATGCAGGTATCTGCTAGAGTTGAGTCTGAGATTATCGGCCTAGACTCTGAAGCTGAAAGAGTAGAGTTTCTAGGGGCTCTTGGAGTTAAAGAGTTGGCGGTGGACTCTCTCACTAGGCTATCCATAAAGGCATTGAATTTAATATCATTCTTTACTGTCGGCTCTGATGAGGTTCGGCAGTGGTTATTGCGCAAAGGGTCAACAGCTCCTCAAGCAGCAGGTGTGATACATAGTGATCTAGAGAAAGGCTTTATCCGCGCTGAAGTAATGAGATACGATGATCTATGTTCTTTAGGTGATGAATCAAGACTCAGACAAGAAGGTAAGATCTATCTAAAAGGAAAAGATTATATCATTGAAGACGGTGATATAGTAAATATAAGATTCAATATCTAGATATTGAATCTTTCTTCAATAATGCTCCTGTCTGCTGTAGGAGTCTATTCTTTAAACTTTGATTCTTTGAGCAGTTGATAATATTCACTATCCGTTGTTAACAGCAGTATAGTGTTTTCGTCTATAGTGTTCTTGTATGTATCTAATGTCTTAATGAAGGCATAGAACTCTGGATCTTCCTCGTAAGCCTGAGCATAGATCTTTGTTGATTCAGCATCAGCCTGACCTTTGATCTTCTGTGCTGTGCGGTAGGCTTCAGAGCTTATTCTCTTAAGTTCTTTCTCCATCAATCCTTCGATCTCTGCGCGTCGGCCTCGTCCTTCAGAGCGATACTGTTCAGCGGCACGCTTTCTCTCTGCAATCATTCTGTCATAGACTTTCTTTCTGACTTCACTTACATAGTCTACACGTTTGATACGTAGATCTATAAGTTCGATACCATATTGAACGACTATAATCTTTGCCTTTTGAAATATTATATTTTCCAGTTTTTCACGGCCAAGCTCTATTCTTTCAACAGCCTCCTCGTTCATTACTACGTCTGCATCTTCGCTGAGGCTTTCTAAGATGGTATTGGAATTACGAACCGTCTCTACCAGGGAATGGCTTGTTACAGCATCTCTGGTGGCAGAGTTAATGATATCATCAAGCCTTGCATGGGCAAGCACTTCACTGCCTACTGACTCTAAGAATTTCAAAGGGTTGTCTATTCTCCAACGGGCTGTTGTATCTACCCAGATATATCTCTTATCTTTAGTTGGAATCTGGTTGGCGTCACCATCCCACTCTAAGATTCTCTTTTCAAAGTAGCGCGCCTGCTGAATAAAAGGTTTCTTAAGGTATAGCCCCGCATCTACTATTTCGATTATAGGTCTGCCAAACTGAGTGATTACAACCTGTTTGGTCTCGTCAACAGTATAGATCACTCCGGAGATGAATAATATTATTGTCAAGAGAGTAAGCGAGATAAGTATCTTTGTTATTATCTTTATCATTATTGACCTCCTTCTTTTCTTATATTAAATAGTGGCAGCAGCGACGACTGTTCGGAATCAATTATATATTTCTCTTTTACTTTAGGTAAAATATCTGTCATTGTCTCTAGATATAGCCTCTTTTTGGTGATGAGCGGAGCTTTTTTATATTCTTTAAGCAGCGCAGTGAATCGTTCAGCATCACCTTGAGCGCGGTTTACTTTATCTAGAAGATAGCCCTCGGATTTGCTGATTGTTTTTTCTGCTTCACCCTTTTCTCGGGGTACAACCTTATTGTATGCTTCCCAGGCTTGATTTATGAGGCGTTCTTTTTCCTGCTTTGCTTCATTGACCTCATTAAAAGCTGCTTTTACTTCTTGAGGTGGATTGACATCTAGCAGTTTGACAGTCACAACCTGTATGCCGCTGTTATAATTATCCAGCAGCTTCTGTATCTGAATCTGCGCTAGATGGTTTATAGACTCTCTCTTTATAGTTAGTATTTCATCTACTCTATGGTCTCCGACTAAACGTCTGATAATAATCTCAGAGATATCCTGAACATTGTTTCTTGGATCTCTGGTTGCGAAAAGAAATTTCACCGGGTCTTTTATTTTATATTGTACAATCCATTGTACATCCAGAATATTTAGATCACCTGTAAGCATGATAGATTCATCATTATAGTTTCTCTGAGAGTAGCTTGTCTTTATGCCTGACTGCATTGTTCTAAATCCAAACTCCTCTTTGTATACTCTCTTTACTTTGACTTTCTGGACTCGCTCTATCATAGGAGGAAGCTTAAAGTGTAGCCCTGGAGAAGCAGTTGTAATATACTTACCAAAACGTTGTACGACTCCTACCTCTTCTGGGTTAATAGAATAGATCATACCTTTAAGCATGATTAGTAGAAAGATTCCAGCAGCTATGGGTAACATCGGCAGCGCTGATCTCTTGATATCTTTAAGGCCCTGCTTGCCTTTACCAAAAAGCTCTTCTGGGGTCGTAAAGTCCATATTGACACTCCTTTTTGACGGTTTGGTCTTAATGAAGCATTGTCACCTTCAAGATACGATACCACCAGGAAATATCATTAACAAGGCGATTCTTTAAGCGGCTTAAATTGAACTACTATATAAAACCACACTTAATCTGCTTTATGTGATAGAATAAACTAGTTTTGATAGGGGTTTTCATGATTTTCAATCATAATAAATAAGGAAGGTGAAGAGATGGAAGAGTTTAAAAAATTAGGATTATCAGAGCAGACGATTGAAGTTTTAAAGAGAAAGGGTTTTGAAAAACCTACGCTTATTCAAGAGAAGGTTATCCCTGCTATATTTAACAGTGATAAAGATATAGTTGGACAGGCTCAGACCGGAACCGGAAAGACCGCTGCTTTTGGTTTGCCAATTATTGAACTGCTCAAAGAGAGATCAGGATTTGTTAGTGTTTTAATCCTTACTCCTACAAGAGAGCTGGCTATTCAGGTTGCTGAAGAGCTAAATTCGTTAAAAGGGAAGAGGGATTTAAGTATTGCGCCTATTTATGGAGGTCAATCTATAGATTTACAGCTCAGGCGTCTTAAGAAGGGCGTAGATATAGTTGTTGGCACTCCAGGCAGAGTTATTGATCATATAAAGCGTAAGACTTTAAAGATTGATAAGGTCTCATATTTTGTTTTAGACGAAGCAGATGAGATGTTGAATATGGGATTTATTGATGATGTTAAAGAGATAATGAATAAGATGAGCTCCGGTAAGCGGGTTTTGCTTTTTTCAGCGACTATGCCGAATGAGATATTGCAGATCGCTAAAAAATATATGGCAGGGTATGAAGTCTTAAGGACAGGAGAGGGCCAGCTTACAGTTAGTCAGACCGAGCAAATATATTTTGAAGTATCAGAAGGAGATAAACTTGAGGCGCTATGTAGAATCATAGATGTTGAAGCAGAGTTTTACGGCCTTGTGTTTTGCAGGACAAAGGTCAAGGTGGATATGGTTGCCAGCAAGCTGATGGAGCGTGGGTATGATGCAGATGCTTTGCATGGAGATATGTCTCAACCATTACGGGAGAGGATCCTTAATAAGTTTAAAAAACGTACAGTAACTATTTTAGTGGCAACTGATGTTGCATCAAGAGGTATAGATGTACAGGACCTAACCCATGTTATCAACTACTCTATTCCTCAAGATGCCGAATCATATGTCCATAGAATTGGCCGTACGGGTAGAGCAGGTAAAGAGGGTAACGCTATAACTTTTATCAGTCCTGAGGAGTATAGAAAGTTAAATTTTATTAAAAGAATAGCTCAGACTGATATTCGTAAGCATAAATTGCCGAATATAAAAGATGTTATAGAGACAAAGAAGAACAGGATTAAAGCTCAAGTAGAGAGTGTTGTAACGTCTGGCATTAAAGATGAGTATCTCAATATCTCTAGAGATTTACTCAAAAACAATAGCCCTGAAGATCTCCTTGCAGCTCTCCTTGAGGTCTCTTTTAAAGATGAGCTGGATGAGAATAAATATGTTGAGATAGAGGACGCTGCTTTTGTTGATAAGAAAGGTAAGACACGTCTCTTTGTTGGCAGAGGTAAGCAAGATGGGTTTAACGCTAAAGAGCTGGCAAAGATAATAAAAGAGAGATGCAATATTAAAGATATTAGGATACATGATATACAGATCTTAGATAGGTTCTCTTTTATTACCCTGCCTTTCAATGAAGCTGAAAAAGTCCTAACTTATTTTAAGAAAGGTAAAAATAAATCAGGAATGTTTATTGAGAAGGCGCAGAAGAGAAAGAAGAGATGAAAGCACTGGCTTTAATAGCAGGTCCTCGTAAAGGTCAGGCTACTGATAGTATTACCGATGCAGTGCTTAGGGGTATCAATGAACGACAGATTGAGACCGAGAAGATATACCTGCATGATTTAGATATAAGACCATGTCTGGGCTGCAGTAATTGCCATAAAATTAAAGAGTGTATTATAGAAGATGACCATCAGATGGTTTTAGATAAGATGGATAAGTCAGATATAATAGTTTTTGCTTCTCCCACTTACGTTAGTAATGTAACTTCTGTTGCCAAGGCATTTATGGATAGAAGCATTAGGTTTTTTGAGATGACCAAATTTGGGCCTCGACGTCTCTCTGATAGACCAAGCAAGGTAATATTAATTACAAGCTGTGGAGCTCCTTTTCCTTTCTCTCATATTCTTGGTTTTTCTAGCGGTTGCATGCGGGCCATGAAAGCATTCTTTAAACCTATGAATGTAAAGACTAAGACACTTACTGCTACTGGAATAAAAGATTTTGATGCTAAATCCTGTAGTGGAATATTAAAGAAAGCTTATAAGTTAGGCAGAACTATTTAGTATAATTAAAAAAAGGAGGTAAGTATGAATATTTCAGTACTCATTGCAAAGCTTCTTGGACCTTGCTTTACTGTTATAGCACTAGGCATTATCTTTAATCAAAAGTTTTACCAAAAAATGATGGAGGATTTTACTAAAAACTCTGCCTCTGTATATTTCGGAGGTCTATCTGCACTACTCTTCGGTCTTCTCGTTGTACTATTTCATAACTTATGGATCAAGAGTTGGGTGGTGATGATTACAATTTTTGGCTGGGCGGGCATAGTTAAAGGTATCTGGTTGATTGTTTTTCCTGATTCAATATCTAAATTTATGCAGATATATAAAAGTAATAGTATTTTATTAAAAATCCACTCTGTTCTAATTCTTGTTCTTGGTGTGACTCTAACTATGGTTGGATATTTTTAATTGTTTGAATAGTTTTTATGAATGTACTCATAACGGGGTCAACCGGTTTTATAGGTAGACACTTAGTACATAGATTAGCTAAAGATGATAGTAACAATGTATTTTGTCTCTTGCGTAGTGAGAAGAAAGCCCGGAGATATCTTCCTCCCAATGTTAAATTAATCTATCAGGATATAAGAGATTACGATGGATTAAAGAAGAGCATTGATTTTCCTGTCGATATTATATTTCATTGTGCAGGTTATGTCTCAAGCGGAAATAGTAATAAGTTTTATGAGGTAAATGTTTTAGGAACTGAAAATATCTGCAGACTATCATTAGAGCTTGAAATAAAAAAACTTATCCACTTGAGCTCTATTGCTGTTATTAGCGCTAATAGAGAGCTGCCTCTTAGGGAGGATCTGGACTATAAAGCATCAAACCCATATGGAGAGTCTAAGATTGAGGCAGAAAGGATAGTTTTAAATTATAGAGATAGAGGATTAAAAGTTGGGATACTCAGGCCTTGTGTGGTCTACGGGGAGGATGAGCCGCACCTCTTAAGAGCATTGCTCTTTTTACTTAAATATCGTCTCTATCCTATTGTAGGTAGCGGAGAGAATAAGTTTCATCTTGTCTACGTAGAGAGTGTTGTCGACTCTATGGTCTATGCAGCAGCTGATGATTCTTTTACCCAGGAACCGGTCTTTATAGTTGATAGAGAGGTTTTAAGCCATAGGGAGGCTATGAATATCATGGCTGATTCAATAGGCGCGCCTAGACCCCTCATTCTGCCTAGATGCATAATTCCTCTTTTAGTCAATCTTCCTTTCTTTGGTGCTAAGTTTAAAATACTCCTGCGGGATAGATGGTTTAGCACAGATAGGCTTCTTTCAACAGGTTTTCAGTATAAGCATGATGTAAGAGATAGCCTTATTGCCTCATCTAAGAGGATGGCCTCTAAATCATCTTTTATCTAAATAATTCCTAATAATCCATTTAAGCTTGACATCCAAAGAGGGAGATGTATAATTTATTACTAATTCGTTATTAATTTCACGAAGTAGCTATGAATAAATTATCACACAATACGATATCTCGGGTATTCCTCTATATAAGGATATTAGAGGGGTTGATTAAAAAAAAGAATCTTAGCATATCCAGCAGAGAGCTTGCAGAATTTGCAGGTTCAAGCGATGTTCAGGTTAGAAAGGATATATCCAATTTCGGTAAAGTTGGAACTCCTGGAATAGGCTACAATACAGTCGAATTAAGAGATACCCTTGTAAACTTTGTTTTAAAGGAACATGTTGTTTCCGCTGTTCTATTTGGTGTCGGTAATCTCGGTACAGCTATTCTTAGGTATCCGTCTTTTTATAAAGAGCGGATAAAGATAGTCGCTGCTTTTGATAGGTCTAGCAGTAAGATCGGCAAAACCATAAATGGCTTGGAGGTCTTTTCTGTGGCTAGCGCTAAAAGAGTTATAAAAGAAAAGAGTGTAGATATTGCTATCATTGCTGTTCCTGAAGAGTCAGCTCAAGAGGTGGCCGATATTGCAGTTGATTCTGAGTTGAAGGGGATAGTGAACTTCTCACCCATTACAATAAATGTTCCTAGCGGGGTATTTGTAAAAGATATGGATTTTACAATAGAGTTTTTATCGCTCTATTGCGATGCCTATATGGTTAATGGTCAAGCAGGTAAAAGCAGGAAGCAGTTGATCTCTAGGAGTTAGAGGCTGCCTATGGCAGGTTTTAATAGAAAAAATTGGTAAATATATTAAATAGAAGGAGTCTAAAATGGTGAAATATTGTGCGGTTGGAAAGGTGGTTATGAAAGACGGTAAAGAGCATAGGATCTGCGATGAAACTCGCTCTGAGCTTTTGCCGATTTTGCAGAAGATTCAGGATAAGAAAGGTTATATATCAGACAAAGATATGCAGCAGGTTGCCGATAAATTGGGAATTCACCCTGTTGAGGTCTATTCTGTTATTACATTCTACTCTTTCCTAAATTGCCAAAAAGAGGGCCAGCATACAATACGAGTGAGCAGCTGCATCTCTTCTGTTATGAAGGGAAGTAAAAAAATAGTCAAAGAGTTTGAAAAAGCTCTTGGAATAAGAGTTGGCGAGACTACAGGAGATAAAAAAATAACACTTAAAGAGACAAGCTGTATCGGAATGTGCGATATGGCGCCGGCTATTATGGTGGATAGTAAATTAGTAGGAAAAGTAACGGCCCAAAAAGTGAAAGAGATAGTAAAGGAGCTTAAAATATGAAGAGAGATGGAGCAGTAATATTCAGCGATATAGAGCTAGGCTGTGCTTTAAGGAAAGCTCTTGAGGTTGGCCGTAGTGAGGTCTTGAATGCTGTAGGTGACTCTAATTTAAAAGGACGAGGAGGAGCCGGTTTTCCAACAGGTGTTAAATGGAACCTTGCTGCCAACTCATCTAATTGCAAAAAATATATTGTTGCCAATGCTGATGAAGGTGAACCAGGTACTTTTAAAGACAGAGTCCTTTTAACAGAGTACTCTGGTCTTCTATTTGAAGGAATGATTATCGCAGCTTATGCGATAGGGGCAGAGAAGGGATTTCTTTATCTAAGGGGGGAGTACAGGTCGTTTTTACCTGAGCTTGAGAAAGTCTTAAAAAGCTTGAGAACTAAAAATCTGCTTGGAGATAAGATACTTAAGAATAAAGATTTTAACTTTGATATTGAGGTGAGACTGGGTTTTGGCGCTTATGTCTGTGGTGAAGAGACTGCCTTAATTGAGTCACTTGAAGGCTATAGAGGTGAGCCAAGGAATAGGCCTCCTTTTCCTGTCTATACCGGCTATAACGGACATCCGACAGTTGTAAATAATGTTGAGACGCTCTCAAATATAGCACATATAATATTAAAAGAGCCGGAGTGGTTTAAAAGTATCGGCACTGAGAGATCAGCCGGTTCAAAGATAATTAGTATCTCTGGCGACTGCAGGAAACCTGGAGTATATGAAGTGCCATTTGGAACTTCAATAAAAAAGATATTACAAATAGCTGATGCTTCTGACACAAAAGCTGTTGTGGTAGGTGGCGCATCGGGTATTTGCGTTGGCAAGGATCAGTTTAATCATAAAATAGGATTTGAGGATCTACCGACAGGCGGCTCTATTATAGTTTTCAATGAAAAGAGAGATCTCCTAGATGTTATCGATAACTTTTTGGAATTCTTTAAGGAAGAGTCTTGCGGCCAGTGTACACCTTGCAGAGAAGGAATCCCTGTCTTAATTGAGGGTATCAATATGATTAAGAGAGGAGAGTGTAGTAGTGCTTATCTTAAAGATCTGTTGTCGGTATCTGAGACAATGCAGTTGGCTTCAAAGTGCGGCTTGGGTCAATCTGCACCGAACATCTTTGTCTCGGTGATAAATAGTTTTAAGAAAGAGTATAAACTGTCTAATAAAAAGAGAGAGGAGAGAGCATTCAATGGATAATAAAAAGAGACCATTTTCGGAGAAGACCTCTAGGGCCCCTGTTAGCCAGAGGTCTCAGAGTTTTGAAAAAATTAAAAAAGGTTCCCTTGGCGCAACTATTAAAGCTGTAATAGATGATATAGAGCTAAATGTTCCGATGGGTACTACTATTTTGGAGGCGGCAAAGTCAATAAACGTAAATATTCCTACGCTCTGTCAGCATGATGATCTCTGTCTTGCCGGAGTATGCAGGGTCTGCGTTGTTGAAGTTGAGGGTCAGAGGACACTTCAGGCAGCCTGCTCTTACCCTATAACTGCACCTATAAATGTTAAGACTTACTCTCCGAAAGTACGCCGGGGCAGAAGAAATATTATCCAACTGCTGCTGCGCAACCATTATGGAGAGTGCTACTCTTGCTCTAAAAATAATAATTGTGAACTTCAAGCTTTAGCTAAAGAGTATGGGATTAGAACCTATACTTTTGGCCATATTGAGGAATCCAGATATGAGCAGGATGATTCAAGTTACTCTGTTGAGCGCGATATGGATAAATGTGTTTTATGCCGCAGGTGCGTAAGAACCTGTATAGATTTGCAAGAAGTTGGAGTGCTTGAAGCAGTAGAGAGGGGAGCTGAAACAAAGATAGCGACTTATCTTAATAAGCCTCTCGATGATGTTATATGTATTAATTGCGGACAGTGCATCAACAGATGTCCCACCGGAGCTTTAAAAGCAAAAAATTCAACTGAAGAGGTTTGGACTGCAATAGATGACCCAACTAAGCATGTTATTATTCAGACTGCTCCATCGCCGCGTGTTGCAATAGGCGAAGAGTTTGGCTTAGCACCTGGTAAGAGCATGACAAAACAGCTTAATACAGCGCTTAAGCGGATGGGATTTGATAAGGTATTTGACACCAACTTTACAGCTGACTTGACTATTATGGAGGAGGGCACAGAGCTGCTCTTAAAGCTTAAAGATGCATTGGTTAACAAGAAGAAAGTTGCTCTGCCTCAGTTTACATCCTGTTCTCCGGGCTGGGTCAAATATGTCGAACATTTCTATCCTGATAAGTTAGAACATGTCTCAACAGCTAAGAGTCCTCAGCAGATGTTCGGAGCCATTGTTAAGACTTGGTATGCCAAGAGAGAAGGGATAGATCCGGCTAATATTGTAAGCGTATCTTTGATGCCCTGCTCTGCAAAGAAATTTGAATGTGAGAGACCGGAGATGGATGATTCTGGGTTTAAAGATGTAGATTTTGCGCTTACTACTCGCGAACTTGCAGGTATGATAAAAGAGTGCGGCATGGATCTGCCCAACCTGCCTAAGGCTGAATTTGATGATCCGCTAGGTACAGGAACAGGTGCGGCTCTGATATTTGGTTCCACAGGCGGTGTTATGGAAGCTGCTATCAGGACTGTATATGAGATAGTTACAGGAGAAGAGGTTCCATTCAATAAACTGCGTATAACTCCCGTAAGAGGCACTGAAGGCATAAGAGAGGCAGCGCTTCCGATTAAAAAAGCAAAAAGTGATTGGAAGTTTTTAGAAGGTGCGACTTTAAAGGTTATGGTTGGTCACGGCACTGCCAATGCCAAGAAGATTATGGATATGCTCTGTCGGGGTGAGTTAAGCGATTATCACTTTATTGAGATTATGGCCTGTCCTGGTGGATGTATTGGAGGGGGAGGTCAGCCTATTCCAACAAGCCCTGAGATAAGAGAGGCTCGTGCAAATGCAATATATAAGGAAGAAGAAGGATTGCCTTATAGAAAGTCTCACGAGAACCCGACTGTAAATATGATATATAAAGAGTTTTTGAAGGAAGGTCCTTGCGGGCATTTAAGCCATAAGCTGCTCCATACTAAATATACCCCTCGGGGTAAGTGGATTGGTAAGAAAAAAGTTGCCAAGTAACGTATAGCGGTTTAAGATAATAACTTAAGGAGGTGCTCTATGCAGTATGATCCTAAGGGAACTTTGAATGAGTTTAACCGTCTGATGACGGATATCAAAAATACAGTGCCTAAAGAATATCAGGCATTTATTCAGGAGAAAGATCAGATTATTTCATCGGGCAAGTTGCCGGAGAAAGAGAAGCGGCTGCTGCTTCTTGTCTCTGCTGTTACAGCAAAATGTCCGGTCTGTATTCCAAGGGCTGTGAAGCACTGCCTGGATGCAGGATACTCTAAAGAAGAGATGCTTGAAGCCTGCATGGTTGCTGTTCTGGTCGGCGGCTCAAGTGTTATGACTTATGTCACTTTGGTAACTAAAACGATAGCAGAACTTTCAGAATAGCAATTATCTAAGTTGGACTTAAATAGCTTGAATGATATTTTGTTTTAATTTCTAAAGATTTAAGAGATGGATTTAAAGAATACCCCCATTAGTAATATTCATAAAGAGTTAGGGGCGAAGATGGCTCCTTTTGGCGGATTCTTAATGCCTATTCAATACGAGGGTATAATAGCCGAACATAATTGGACCAGAAGCGCATGCTCACTCTTTGATGTCTGCCATATGGGTGAGTTTATAATTCAGGGTGACTATCTTAGGAGCGGGCTGGATAAGATAGTGACAGTCAATCTTAGAGAGATGGCCATTCAATCCTGTAAGTATGGTTTTATGTTAAATTCCAGCGGTGGAGTAATAGATGATTTAATAGTCTATAGAATTGAGCAGGAGGAGTGGATGATAGTTGTTAACGCTGCAACTGTTGAGAAGGATGAGGAGAATATAAAGAAGAATTTAGGCTGGGATTCTCATTTTAAAAATATATCTTCTAATATTGCAAAACTTGATCTTCAGGGACCTCTCTCTTTGGATGTTCTTAAGAATCTTTCAGGTGAAACCATAACAAAGCTCTGTTACTATACATTTGATGATTTTACGATAGAGGGTGAGAAGTACCTTATAAGCAGAACCGGTTATACCGGAGAGCTTGGCTATGAAATTTATGCAACAGCTTCTCATGCAGAGAATCTTTGGGAGATATTCTTAGGAGATAAGAGAGTTAAACCTGCCGGTCTTGGTGCCAGAGATACATTGAGGCTCGAGATGGGCTACTCTTTATATGGACATGAGTTAAATGAGGAGATAACACCTCTTGAAGCTTCTCTTATGAGGTTTGTTGAGATGGATAAAGATTTTATAGGCCGTGATGCGCTGATTAAACAGCAGAAGCGAGGGCCAAGCAAGAAGTTGGTGGCTTTAATTGCTACAGGGAGACGTTCGCCTAGAGAAGACTACAAAGTATTCTTAGGAGATAGAGAGATAGGCTATATAACCAGCGGTTCTCCCTCTCCATCTCTAGGTTCTGGAATAGCTCTTGGGTATGTCAGCTCTGAATATAGTAAGACAGGGTTAGAGGTTCTCATAAAGTCTGATAATATTCAGATAGAGGCTAAAGTGGTTAAGAAGCCAATCTATACTAAAGGTATGCTTAGTGAGGAGGTATTTCATGGATCCAATTGAAGGTTTGCTTTATACAAAAGAACATGAGTGGGTAAAGATTGAAGGCAATAGAGCTAGAATAGGCATAACAGATTATGCTCAAGGATTACTTGGCGATATTACTTTTATTGAGCTCCCTAAAATGGGAGATAACCTAGAGCAGTTTAAGCCGTTCTCTTCCGTTGACTCTGTTAAGGCGGCAAGTGATATCTTTGCTCCTTTAAGCGGAGAGGTCATTGAAGTAAATGAGGTTTTAAACTCTCGGCCTGAGCTTCTGAACTCATCTTCTTATGGAGATGGCTGGGTCGTAGCCGTTGAGATTAAAGATGAAAGTGAGAAAGATAACCTTATGGATGTTAAAGCTTACAAGAGTTATTTAGAGGAGGTCTCCGATTGAGTTTTGTTCCTCACTCTCCAGTTGAAGTAAAGAGCATGTTAGATAGCATCGGTGCTAGCTCTATCGATGATCTATTTAGCGATATACCTAAGAATTTAAAGCCTAAATCTTTTAATCTTCCAGAAGGTAAGTCAGAGTTTGAAGTGATAGAGCATTTTAAAAAACTATCCTCTAAGAACGCAACCTCTCTAATTAACTTTTTAGGGGCGGGATTCTATGACCATTATATCCCGGCTGCAGTGGATGAGATTACCTCGCGCAGTGAGTTCTATACCGCCTATACTCCTTATCAGCCGGAGTGTTCTCAAGGTTGGCTACAGTCTATGTATGAGTATCAGACTGTAATATGTCAGTTAACCGGAATGGATTTAAGCAATGCATCACTATATGATGGCGGCACAGCACTCTATGAGGCATGTATGATGGCGATACGGATAACCGGAAGGAACAAAATTGTTATGGATAGCGGTGTCAATATGACTTACCGCGCTATGCTTTATACTTATACCTCTAATTTAAATATTGAGTTTGTTGAGACCTCTGTCGTCCATGGTCAGAGTTCTCGGGAAGAGATTTATAAGCACTTAGATGATAAGACCGCTGCTGTTATAGTTCAGAACCCCAATTTCTTTGGTGCAATAGATGACCATTCAGATATTGTTAAAGAGGCCCACTCTCATGGTGCTTTACTAATTCAATCGGTCTACCCATTATCGCTTGGGATATTAAAAACACCTTCTGAGATGGACTGTGATATTGTAACCGGAGAGGGTCAGAGCTTAGGAATTCCATTATCATTTGGCGGTCCTTACCTTGGTTTTATGGCAACAAAGAGCGAGTACTTGCGTAAGATGCCGGGCAGGATTGTAGGTAAGACAGTTGATAAAAAAAATAGAACCGGCTATGTATTAACCCTTCAAGCCAGAGAGCAGCATATAAGGAGAGAGAAGGCGACGTCTAATATTTGTTCCAACGAGGCGCTCTGTGCTTTACGGGCGGTAGTATATCTCTCTTTGATAGGCAAAACTGGGTTTAAAGAGCTTGCAGAATTAAACTATCAAAAATCAGAGTTTGCAAAGTCAGTGATTGATAAGATTCCGGGGGTCCAAGTTAAAAGAAGCTCCCCCACCTTCAATGAGTTTACAGTGCTGTTGCCTAAGAATGCTGATGAGGTTGTGAATAAGATGGTTGCCAAAGGTTATGCCTGCGGTTTTCCTTTGGGAAGGTTTTATAAAGGTATGGATGATTACCTCTTGGTTGCTGTAACTGAGAAGAGAAGCAAGGAGGAGATCGTTAAATTAGCTGAGTCTTTGGAGGCTGTACTGTGCGACTGATATTTAAAAAGAGCGTAGAAGGCAGGCGCGGTTTTAAGATACCTAAACAAGATACTCCCCTGCTCCATTCTTTTCCCAAGGAATATAGAAGAGAAGAAGATGCAGGACTGCCTCAGGTATCAGAGCTTGATGTTGTAAGGCACTATTCTAATCTGTCCAGAATTAACTTCTCTGTCGATACCAATTTCTATCCTTTAGGGTCTTGCACCATGAAGTATAATCCTAAATTTACAGAGAAGATAGCAAGACTCCCCGGTTTTACAGAGCTGCACCCTTTAATACCTCAGTTATTAGGCGGAGGGTTACTTGCTCAGGGTTCACTTGAAGTTATATATAGAACTGAAGAGCTGCTATCTGAGATAACAGGTATGAGCGCATTTACTACTCAGCCTATGGCAGGTGCTCACGGAGAGTTAACGGGTGCTATGATTATGGCTGCATACCATAAGTTTAATGGCAATAGACGTAAGCATGTAATAGTTCCTGACTCATCTCATGGTACAAATCCAGCCTCTGCTGCAATAGCAGGTTATAATGTTATTGTTGTTCCGACAGATAGACAGGGCTGCATGGATATAGATAAGTTTAAAGAACATTTAAATAAAGAGCTTGCAGGTGTAATGCTAACCTGCCCCAATACTCTTGGATTGTTTAATCCTAAAATAAAAGAGATTGCAGATCTAACTCATAAAGTTGGAGCCCTGATGTATTATGACGGTGCCAATCTCAATGCTGTTATTGGTAAGGCCAGACCCGGAGATCTCGGTTTTGATATTGTACATTTAAACCTCCATAAGTCGTTTGCTACTCCTCATGGCGGGGGTGGTCCTGGTTCAGGCCCTGTCGGTGTAGGAGAAGATCTGGTTAAGTTCTTGCCTATTCCAAGAGTTGCTAAGAGAAAAGATGGAAGCTTTGCTCTAGACTATGAGCACCCTGAGTCAGTCGGCTATATTGCTCCTTTCTACGGTAATTTCTCTGTCTTACTTAAAGCCTATGCTTACATGGTCTATCTCGGTAAATCCGGTTTGATAGATGTCTCAGAGAAAGCTGTTTTAAATGCAAATTATATCAGAGTAAAACTTAAAGACCATTTTCAGATTCCATACGATAGATCTTGTATGCATGAGTTTGTCTTATCTATTCAAAATCAGGTAGAGCGTGGAATCAGGGCGATAGATATTGCAAAATATTTGATAGATAATGGAATCCATCCTCCAACAGTATACTTTCCGCTGATTGTCAAAGAGGCGATGATGATTGAGCCTACCGAGACAGAGTCTAAGGAGACCTTAGATAACTTTATTGATCTCATGATAGAGGCGGTTAGATTAAGTGAGGAAGATCCTAAAAGACTTCATGATGCACCGGAGAATACTCCTGTTGGCAGGCTTGATGAGACAAAAGCAGCAAGGGATTTAGATTTAAGATGGCGAAAAGATTGAAGAGGTTTCGCCTTGTTCTCTCTGGGCACTCCAGCCCTTATTATAATATGGCGCTTGATCAGGCGCTTATAAATTCAGTATCTAATTTAGATAGCCCTCCTGTATTTAGAGTCTATGGCTGGAAGCCATATGGGGTCTCATTTGGTTTTACTCAGAAGATTGAGACTATTCTTGATATAGAGAGATGTGATACTCAAGGGATTCCTTATGTTCGCAGGATGACAGGAGGGAGTGTTATTTTACATAGAGATGATATTTCATATAGCGTTATATCAAAGAGAGAGGATCTAGATATTCAAGGCGGAGTATTAGAATCTTATAAGACTATAAACTCTTTTCTGATCCGATTCTATAAAAGCCTGGGCTTAGAAGTAGAGTATGCTAAAGATAGAGATAGCGGTATTGATTTAGGGGTCTGCTCTCTTTTCAAGGAGAGATATGATATAATATGTAAAGGTCTTAAGATAGGGGGCAATGCACAGAGAAGAAAAGGCGGAGTCATCTTTCAGCATGGCTCAATACCTTTGAATGATAGCAGCTCTGAATTGCTAGCACTTTTAAAAGAGAGCAATGAGAATAGTAAAGAGAGAGCTATCTCTTTAGGTAAGGCATTAAATAGAGAGATAGGTTTTAAAGAAGCTCAAGACATTTTAGTGAGATCTTTTAAAGATACTTTTGAGGTAGATTTCAAAGAGTCTAGCTTATTAGATAAAGAATTGTTAAATATTGAGTTTTTAGATAAGAGTAAGTATTCAGTCAAGGATTGGAATTTAAAGAGGAGAGACTATGCTAAAGAGACATCCAGTTTGGTTAAATAAGAAAATTAACTTCAATAAGACAACGCAGATGCAGGCTCTGCTTAAAAAGTTCGATCTAAATACTGTATGTCAGTCTGCAGCCTGTCCTAATATAGGCGAGTGTTTTGCAGATAGTGAGGTAACATTTATGATCTTAGGTAAGCATTGCAGCAGGAACTGCAGCTTCTGCAATATAGATCACCTAGAGCCTGAGAGTGTTGATTATAATGAGTCTTGCAGAATAGCAGAGGCCGTTGGTGAACTTAGACTTAAGCATGTTGTCATAACATCCGTTACAAGAGATGACTTGCCTGATGGCGGGGCAGAGGTATTTACTGATACAGTGAGAAATATAAAAGAGAGGAGTCCAGATGTAACAGTCGAGGTGCTGATACCGGACTTCAATCTCAATAGAGAATCTTTAAAGATTGTTATAGATTCAAAGCCTGATATTATAGCCCATAATCTTGAGACTGTTGATAGATTATATCAGGAGGTGAGGCCTCAGGCAGACTATAGAAGGTCTTTAGAGGTGCTTGATATAGTAAAGAAAAAAGATAGAGATATATTTACAAAGTCTGGACTAATGCTGGGGTTGGGCGAAAAAGAAGAAGAGATCCTAAAAGCTTTCGATGATCTAAGAGCTATAGCTTGTGATTTCTTAAGCATCGGTCAGTACTTAGCGCCAACGCTTAAACATTATCCAATATCTGACTATGTTGAGCCTAAGAAATTTAGAGAGTACAAAGAGCAGGCTATTAGCAGAGGGTTCTCCTATGTTATGAGCGCCCCTTATGTACGAAGCTCTTACCGGGCCGGGGAGTATCTAAAAGAGATGGTTAAATTTTAGTTGTAGATAGCTTATCTTTAGGAGTATAATTTTCTAAATTTCCTTAATGTTAAATTGATAAGGTATTATTATGCTTGAACAGTTAGGCTATATATTTTCAAAAATATCAGTTGCCCATCTTAATGTGCTCTTGCTCTTAGGCCTAGCGCTGTTTGGCGGTACAGTCGGCGGAAAGTTGTTTGAGCGTCTTAAGATCCCCAAAGTTGTAGGCTATATTATAATCGGAGTTATTATAGGTAGGACTGGACTTAAATTAGTTGATATTGATGTAATTCAGTCTCTTCAGCCGTTCAGTTACTTTGCGCTTGGGTTAATAGGATTTATGGTTGGAGGAGAGCTAAAGCGTGAAATCTTTCAGAAGTACGGGAAGCAGCTTATGTATATTCTGCTCTGTGAGGGTATAGCGCCTTTTATTCTCGTCACTCTCTTTATGGGTTTTGCCTGTACAATTATATTCGGCAATGCTCAGTTTGCCTGGGCATTAGCTATATTGGTCGGGGCTATTGCATCAGCAACTGATCCTGCTACGACTACGAATGTTTTAAAAGAGTATCGAACCAGAGGGCCGTTAAGTTCAACAGTGCTTGGAATAGTTGCTTTAGATGACGGCCTTGCGCTTATACTCTTTGTCTTAGCCTCTTCTGTTGCAGGAAGATTAGTAGGTCAGGAGAGCTCCTCTCTTCTCTATTCTTTTATCTATCCCCTATATGAGATTGGCGGCGCTATAGTGCTTGGCATAACATCAGGGCTCATACTTAATAAGATTATCCGCCACTACTCTGAAGCTGGGAGAGTGCTGGCATTTGCAATAGGAATGGTTCTTCTAGTTAGCGGTCTAGCCCTTGCTGCTAATGTCGATATGCTTCTTGCAACAATGACACTTGGAGTCGTAGTGGTTAACTCTACACCCCGCAAGAGTAGAGAGGTCTTTAAGCTTGTAGAAGGGTTCACTCCTCCTATATACGTGCTCTTCTTTGTCTTGGTTGGAGCAAGGCTGGATCTAAGGTGTCTGACTCTGCCTATAATAATACTTGTAACTATATATCTATTTGGGACTATGGGAGGCAAGGCCTTAGGTGCTAGATTAGGAGCAAAGATATCGCATGCAACAGATAGTGTTAGAAGATATCTGCCTCTGGCATTATTTCCTCAGGCAGGAGTTGCAATAGGCTTATCTATTCTTGCGTCAAACTATTTTCCCGGTGAGATAGGCAATACGCTTGTTATAATAATAACAACAACAACATTTATAACTCAGATAGTCGGACCTCCTCTTACAAGGCTAGCTTTAAAGAGGGCAGGTGAAGTAGGATTAAATATAACAGAGGAAGATATCATGCTTCAGAGTCATGCTGATGATATCATGGACAAAAACCCTCCTCTTATATATGAGAGCATGAGTCTGGTGGATATTCTAGATGTATTTAGCAAGAGTAATAATCTCTACTATCCGGTAGTAGATAAAGAGAGAAGATTAAAGGGTATAATTACAATAGATAATATTAAAAGCAGTATGACAAGCACCGATTTAGGTCCACTTGTTTTAGCCTATGATCTTATGGATACCGAAGTCATACTCGTCCATCCTGAGATGGAGATGACAGAGATAAAAGAGACTATCGATATGTATAATCTGGACTATCTTCCGGTTGTAAATGAAGAGAAGTATCTACTTGGCTTTATTGAAAGAAGAGGATTTGACAGGTTTATATCTACTAGGATTATTGAACTTCAAAAACAGACTGAGTCTTTAGGTTGACGCTCTATTGTAACTAAACTAAGAGTAGAGGAGGTAAGAGATGCTTGGTATCCATGCAATATCAATAGCGGCAGAGGTTTTTATTGTTTTAATCGGATTGGCGATACTATTGTTTAAGAAGAAAGCTATCGGCTTAGGAATTGCTCTTACTTACGGGATATACGTCTTCTATGATATTGCAAAGTATACCCATTCCAATATTAGTCAATGTTTTCTCTACGGTCTATTCTTTATAGCGACTCTCTCTATGCTTTTAGTTGTTATAAGGCTATATAAAACAAGTTAATATTCTATTGTTTAATATTGATCAAACATTGGTTGCTCTTTCAGCTTCACCATCTTTTTAAGTTCTATTTTTAAGCTTAAAATCTATAGTTTTTGACTAAAACCCTATATTAATATATAATACAACTTCATTGATAATATGATTTTTTAGGAGGAACAATGAGTAAGTCTAACTTTGATGCTGTAATATTTGATCTTGATGGGGTCATTACCGATACAGCGGTTTTACATGTTGAATCCTGGAAGGATACCTTTGATGACTATCTTAAAGAGTTGGAAGCCAGAGAAGGTAAAGAGTTTCGCGAGTTTACCCATAAAGGTGACTACCTCCCTTACGTAGATGGTAAGCCTCGCTATGAAGGGGTTAGGAGTTTTCTTTCTTCACGCGGTATTGAGATTCCATTTGGAGATCTAAGCGATGAAGCAGGTAAAGAGACCATATGCGGACTTGGCAATAAGAAGAACGAATATTTCCTTAAGCATCTTAAGGCTGAAGGAGCAGATCTCTTTAAATCTACGCTAGAGTTTATAAAGAAGCTGCATGAAAGAGGTATCAAGACAGCTGTAGCTTCATCATCTAAGAACTGTAAGACTATTCTTGAATCCGTCGGCATTGAAGATATGTTTCAATCCCGTGTTGATGGAGTAGTATCTGTAGAGCTGGGCTTAAAGGGTAAGCCCGAAGCCGATATATTCTTAAAAGCCGCTTCTAATATAGGCGTAGAGCCGTCACGCTCAGTCGTTGTTGAAGATGCAACGAGCGGTGTTGAGGCTGGACGTAACGGCGGTTTTGGACTGGTTATTGGGATTGCACGTGAAAGCCATTTTAAGGACTTACTTGATAGCGGTGCCGATGTTGTTGTCTCCGATCTGGCTGATATGTCTGTTGACTGGGTCGATAGCTGGTTTAAGAAAAGACCTAGAGAGTTTTTTAGTCATTGGGATAAGAGTGATAATTCTATAGATATTGATGGAGAGCTCATGGAGAGTAGTCCTAGCAGGGAGATAAATCCGCTCTATCTCTCCGGAGTTAAAGATCTATTTAAAGATAGGAAGCCTATCATATTCCTTGATTATGACGGTACTCTTACTCCGATAGTGGCTAAGCCTGAACTTGCTGTACTCTCAAAAGATATGCGGGAGATAATCAAGGAGCTTATTTCAAAGTATACCGTAGCTATTGTAAGCGGAAGAGGAAGAGAGGATGTTGAGAATCTTGTAAATATAGAAGGTATACTCTATGCCGGCAATCATGGCTTTGATATTAAGGGACCTGATCTCTCTATGACTCAGCCTGATGCAGAAGAAGCAATACCGGCGGTTAAAGAAGCAATAGCTTATTTTAAAGATAAGCTCTCATCTATCGATGGTCTATTAGTTGAAGAGAAGAAGTTTTCAGTTGCTGTCCATTATAGGCTTGTAGATGAAGATAAATATCTGAACGTTATTGAAGATGAGGTTAACAGGGTAGTGGCTAAATTTAAGTTTTTACGCCTTATGCATGGCAAGAAGGTCTTTGAGGTTTTACCTAATATTTACTGGAATAAGGGCTGTGCAATAAGATGGATAGTCGATGCCCTTAAGCTCTCTTTTAAAGATAATTTAATTGTATATATAGGCGATGATACAACGGATGAAGATGCTTTTAGAGCTATTCGTTCCAGAGGTTGCAGTATCTTAGTAGCAGAGGAGCTGCGCCCTTCAGCTGCTGATTTCTGGGTTAAGAATCCTAATAGCGTTAAAGAGTTGTTTGAGAAGTTATTGAGTTAAAATATTAATATGGTAGATTCCAGCTGGAAAGTAGTTTATAACGGATTTGATCCTGAGGAAGAGCAGCTCAGGGAGTCGATCTGTACTCTTGCAAACGGCTATATTGGGGTAAGAGGAGCTGCCTATGAGTCTGGTGCTTCACGTATCCACTATCCCGGCTCCTATCTTGCAGGCGGCTATAATAAATTACCTACTCATATTGCAGGAAGGACTATATATAATGAAGACCTTGTCAATATTCCAAACTGTCTGCCTATAACGTTTAAGATTGCAGGTGGTGATTGGTTCTCTCCTTCAAAGACTAAGATAAGATTCTATCGTCAAGAACTTGATCTCAGACGCGGATTTCTAAGAAGAGATATAAGGCTCCAGAGCCGCATGGGTCATAAGACACATCTGGAGAGCTTTAGAGTAGTAAGTATGGCCAATCCCCATCTAATAAGTTATAAATATACTATAACCCCGGAAAATTATAGCGGCTGGATTACTGTTAGAACCATGCTTGATGGTGCGGTTACAAATTCAGGAATTGAGCGCTACAGACAGCTTAACTCAAAGCATTTAGTCCCTCTATCTCTGGGAAAGTTCAGCTCTAATGGTGCTTATCTTGTAATGAAGACTTCTCAGTCTAAGATTACAATTGCTCAAGCTTCGAAAGTACGTATCTTTACTTCTAGCGGCGAGAAGAGACCAAACATAAAGCATATCAGTAGAGGTAAGGAGAGAATAGATCAGGTATTTAAGTTGTATGTAAAACAGGGCAGGCGCTATGAAATAGAGAAGACAGTATCGATCTATACGTCTAAAGACGAAGGAATAGAGGAGCCTCTAGATTCTGCAATTCACCTGATTAAAAGGGTATCAAGGTTTGATAGTATTTTAAAGTCCCACGAACATGTTTGGGATGAGCTCTGGAAGAAGTTTGATATTCAGATTGATAGCGATATCTTCTCTCAGAAAGTGTTAAGGCTTAATATTTTTCACCTTCTTCAGGTAGCCTCGCCTCATATTACAAAGATAGATGCTGGCCTTCCTGCTAGAGGCTTACATGGCGAAGCCTATAGGGGTCATATCTTCTGGGATGAGATATTTGCGATGGCGCTATATGACCTCCATCTGCCTGAGATATCTGAGTCTCTAATGCTCTATCGCTACAAGAGGTTGGATTGGGCTAGAAAGTATGCTAGAAGAGAGAAAGCAAAAGGAGCGATGTTCCCCTGGCAGAGCGGTTCAACAGGAGAAGAGGAGACCCAGATTGTTCATTTAAATCCGCTATCTGGTGAGTGGGGCCCGGACTACAGCCGTAACCAGCGTCATGTATCACTTGCAATTGCTTATAACGCTTGGCGTCATTATATGAAGACAAAAGATGTTAGCTTCCTTGTGAATTACGGGGCTGAGTTAATACTCTCTATTGCCAGGTTCTTTGCCTCAATGTCTAAGCTTGATGAAGGAGACGGCAGGTACCATATTGACGGTGTTATGGGCCCGGACGAGTTCCACGAGAAACATCCTGACTCTGAAAGTGCGGGTCTAAAAGACAATGCCTATACCAACCTTATGACTGTCTGGCTGCTTATAAGAGCAGAGGAGGTTTTGAGTATTCTCCCAACTAAAGATAGGATCAGGATCTCACGCAAGATAGGGCTTAAGAAAGAAGAGCTTGCGTTTTGGAAAGATATTACTCAGAAGATGAACGTTATTATAAATGAAGATGGTATCATCGCTCAGTTCGATGGCTACTTCGGTCTTAAAGATCTTAATTGGGAGCGGTACCGTGAAAGCTATGAGAGTATAGAGCGCTTGGACAGGATTCTTAAAGCTGAAGGTAAGTCCCCGGATGATTATAAGATAACCAAGCAGGCTGATGTTTTGATGTTTTTCTATTTATTGAACTTAACAGAGGTTAAAGAGATATTTAATAATCTGGGTTATGAATTTAGTAAAGATACTTTGAATAAAAATTATAAGTATTATGTTAAGCGTACCTCTCACGGTTCTACCTTAAGCAAAGTAGTACACTGCTATATTGCTCACATCCTAAATAAACCTAAAGAGACCTGGAGATGGTTCAATGAGGTATTAGAGTCTGATATCTTTGATACTCAAGGCGGTACAACCTCTGAGGGAATACATATCGGTGTTATGGGTGGTTCTATAGACATAGTAATACGTGGTTTTATAGGTTTACGTATTTTAAAGGATAAGATTAGACTCAATCCCCGTATTCCAAGACGCTGGCAGAGGGTAAAGTTTAGGATAAACTATAAAGGTAGCTGGATAACTTTCTCTGTAACAAATAGGCAGGTTACCGTCTTTGTTCAAGGACCTAAGAACAAGATCTTCCCTACAGCTATTGAGATTGGCTCTCGTACTCATAGCGTTATCTACGGTAAGCTCTCTAGATTTACTATTAAAAGTTAACTATCAAATAGTCTTAAAGAAGCAAAATATTGTGTAAAACTACTGTTTTTCTCTGGAAGCATCAAAAACTCTGTTACTAACACGTCAAGATGTCTGCCCTATGAGGCTGGACATATTGTAACTGTTTTAAAACAAAAGAGTTAGGACATTATTTTTATTGTTGTTTCGGTATTATTGATCTCAAGGTTTAATCCTGTTCCAGGTTCGATTAAAACAATTGAATAAAAATCACCCATCTACCTCTTGTCTTCAGTTAAGGTTTGCCATTGGGCCCATTGTTTGCTCCAGTTGATTTATTTAAAGAGAGGCCGAATCTTGAACTTTGTGAGAGTATTAATAGGCAAAGATAATGCTAGAACTTTAATTTATGCTGAGGGTCTTCTGCAGATATTTTTTGGAAAACTTTATCTACAAATTCTTGCGCTATTTTCATAGCGTTTTTTGCTTCTTGAGCTGAACAAGGTATAGCGGGTTCATAAATGAATTTATGTCTCTTTTTTCTCATAATATCATATGCTCTGATAAGTTGTTTAAACTCGTTGCCCAAAACATCTGTGGCAAATTTTATAACTGTTAAGTGCTTGTTTTTAACATCAGGGCGAAATCCATGGCTAAGTATCAGGGCAAGACCAGTGCGTAAGAGAGCGTTGTAAGCATAAGTATAGGCGCATTCTTCGTCCAGCCCGTAGTTTCTTTCCGCAGTTTTTAAATCAACGTATGCCCGCTTTAAAAGATTCCTTATGGCCTTGTGATCAACAGCACACTTTTTAATAACTCCTTCTTTTAAAAGATGTTCTTTGGAATTGTTATAACTCATCTTCTTTTCCTATAATCATTATCTTGGGATTATTTAAAAGGTCCATTATAAAACCGTTTTTATCCCTCTTCTTTAGATTAAATTCTTCGGCAGAATAAATGCTGGGGTTGATCTCTCGTTCTAATTTCTTCTCCAGCTCGGCAATCTTATCATAAAGCAAGGAGTCTTCGGGTTCGCCTATTATCATAAGGTCTATATCGCTTGAGAAGTTTTCTTTACCGCTTGCAAAAGAACCGTATATAAAAGCAAAATTTATGCCTTTAATATATGACAACGCCTTTTTAAGAAGCCCTTCAATCCCCACTGTTTTGGCAATAATATTTTTTAATTCGTTAAACAAAGGATGTTTAACATTTAGAGAGTAATAAAGCAGGTTTCCGGATCTGCTTGTTTCTAAAAGAGTATCTTTTTGAAATTTTAAAAGCTCTCTCCGTATGTTACCGGCAGAGTAGCCTAATATCCGCTCAAGCTCTCTTAAATAGAATTTTTTAGATTTGTTGGTGAAAAAGAGGGCAAGTAAGGCCCGTCTAATTTTTGATTTTGAGATATATAAGTTTTCAAGCATTTGTACTCCTATTTGAATACAATTGTACTCAAATAGGAGTACAAAGTCAAGTTCCAAAAAAGAGTTTATTTTATAAATTCGATGGTTTTCTTGGAAGTGGCGGATATATTTCACAAAACTAGCTGAAATTGGTTAAGTTTGGTTAAGTTTGGTTAAAATGAATTAAGCTCCCGGTTCGAGCTTTTGTCGGAGGTACTAAGCGCCCTAAAAGAAACAAAAACTCTATTTTTCTCTTGACATAAGAAGTCTTTAGCCTATAATCACTACTAATACTATCGAATAAGTAGTGATTAGGAGGAGTTTTGAAGCTTTCGACTAGGAGTAGGTATGGATTGCGATTAATGTTTGAGTTAGGACTTGAATATGGTAACGGCCCTGTATTACTCAAAGATATTGCAAAGAGAGAGGGAATTTCAGAGAGATATCTAGGCCAGCTTGTTATTCCTCTAAAAAACTCTGGACTTATTAATTCAATCCGTGGTGCACGCGGCGGGTATCTCTTGAGTCAGAACCCGGCAGAGATCTCTATTAAAGATATAATTGAGGTTTTAGAAGGAGATCTTAATTTAGTTGAATGCGTTAAAGACGATTCTTTATGTAACAGGGTATCTATTTGTGCTACTCGCAGGATCTGGGCATTGTTGGGTGATAATATAAAAAAAGTCTTAAACTCTTTTACATTAGCAGATTTAGTTAAAGAGCATCAAGGTAGCAAGAATAATATTTTGATGTATAATATCTAAATAATAATAAAACCTATATTATGAAAATAGCTAACAATATAACAGATTTGGTCGGCAATACGCCCTTAGTTAGATTGAATAAAATAGTCAATAATTATAAAGGAGGTTTAATAGCTAAGCTTGAGTATTTTAATCCCAGCTCTAGTATTAAAGATAGAATAGCTTTAGCTATGATTGAAGATGCTGAGAAGAGCGGATTAATCAATAAAGATACTGTTATAGTCGAGGCTACTAGCGGTAATACTGGAATAGGATTAGCATTTGTATCGGCTCAGCGCGGCTATAGACTGATACTTACTATGCCTGAAAATATGTCAGTTGAGAGAAGGTCTCTGCTTTCGTTTTTAGGCGCAGAGCTGGTTCTAACCCCAGCTGAATTAGGTATGAGAGGAGCAGTAGATAAGGCTGAAGAGTTATTGAAGGAGCATAAAGGTGCTTTTATGCCTAGGCAGTTTAAAAATCTGGTCAATCCTAGAATTCATCGTGAGACTACAGCTCTAGAGATCTGGAACGATACAGATGGAGAGGTAGATATTGTCGTTAGCGGAGTTGGTACCGGCGGTACTATTACAGGTATTGCAGAGTCTTTAAAGTCTAGGAAAGATACTATTAAGATTATTGCTGTAGAACCTAAGAGTTCAGCAGTTTTATCAGGAGGAAGTCCTGGAAAACATAAGATTCAAGGTATTGGAGCTGGATTTATTCCTGAAGTACTTAGAGTGGATTTAATAGATAAGATTGTTACTGTTGATGATCGTGATGCCATGGATATGGCTAGACGTCTTGCTGAAGAAGAGGGTATCTTAGCCGGTATATCTTCTGGTGCAGCTATGAGCGCTGCAATAGAAGTGGTAGCAGAGAATGAGGATAAGATGATTGTTGTTATTTTTCCTGATGCAGCTGAGAGGTATCTATCTAACTGGAACTTGGATTAAAGAACGGAGGATTTCATGGATGAAGTAGTTATTTCCCGGGCAATAGTAGAGAGTTTTATGAAAGATTTTATGGATTCACTTGATGTTGATGTAGCTATTGCAGGAGCAGGTCCGTCGGGTCTTATATGTGCATACTATCTTGCTAAAGATGGTTATAAGGTAGCTATATTTGAAAGGCAGCTGCGTGTTGGCGGTGGTATGCCCGGCGGCGGAATGATGTTTAATCGTGTTGTTGTACAGGAAGAAGCAAGAGGGATTATGGATGAGATAGGTGTTAATCTTACAAAGTATAAAGATGATCTATATATAGCCGACTCTCTTGAGGCAATATCTACTTTTTGCTCTAAGACAATTAAAGCCGGAGCTAAAATATTTAATCTTATCAACGTAGAGGATGTTATGATTAGGGAGAAGCAGATTACCGGTTTGGTTTTAAACTGGTCTGCAGTATCCTGGTCTAAGCTCCATGTGGATCCTCTAACTGTAAGGGCTCGTGCTGTTATAGATGCAACAGGGCATGATGCTGAAGTAGCGAGAATAATAGAGAGAAAGATGGGCAAATGTTTAAATACCAAAGATGGCGGAGTTATAGGCGAGAAGTCTATGTGGGCAGAAGTAGGAGAGCGGGAGATCATGGATAATACGCGTGAAGCCTGTCCTGGGCTCTTTGTTTGCGGAATGTCTGCTAATGCTGTATTTGGGTCTCCAAGAATGGGGGCAATATTCGGCGGCATGCTTTTATCAGGTAAGAAACTTGCGGCTTTGATAAAGGAGCGCTTAGAAACTTAAGGAGGTTGATATGGTAAAATCCATCAAAGAGATTAATTCCAGAATCAAAAAAGGTAAGGCTATTGTCGTTACAGCTGAAGAGATGATCTCTATAGTTAAGAAGAAAGGGCTATCTTATGCGGCTAAGAATGTTGACGTTGTTACAACGGGAACATTTGCTCCAATGTGCTCTTCATCTATATATATAAATATCGGCCATTCTAGACCTAGAATAAAGTTAGGCGGGGGAAGAACCTATCTAAATGGTGTAGAAGCATATTCGGCTTTAGCTGCTGTAGATATATGTTTGGGAGCTAATGCGCTATCTCTGGATGATCCTAGGAATAAAGTCTATCCTGGTGAGTTTAAGTATGGAGGCGGCCATGTTATTGAGGATTTGATTAGCGGTAAAGACATCGATCTAGAAGGCTTTGCTTATGGAACAGACTGTTATCCAAGAAAAGAGCTTAAGACAAAGATAAATATCAAAGATATAAACGAAGCGATACTCTTTAATCCTAGAAACTGCTACCAGAACTACAACGTTGCGGTCAATCTGTCTAACAAGATAATATATACTTACATGGGGGTATTGAAGCCCGGAATAGGTAATGCGAATTATTGCAGCGCTTCTCAGCTTTCGCCTCTCATGAATGACCCTTACTATAGGACGATTGGAATAGGTACAAAAATTTTCTTAGGCGGAGGTATAGGTCATGTCTGTTTCTGGGGTACTCAGCATAATCCGACTGTTGAAAGAGGCAAGAACGGAGTTCCGGTTGTACCTTCAGGAACTATTGCTGTTATGGGCGATTTAAAGCAGATGAATTCGGATTGGGTTAAAGGCGTTAGCATGCTTGGATACGGTGTTAGTTTATCTGTTGGAATAGGCATTCCTATCCCTATCTTAAACACGGATATAGCCCGTTATACATCTATTGAGGATAAAGATATTTGGACCAATATTATTGATTACAGTAAGGCATATCCAAATCTTAGAAAGGGAGTAATTGGGAAGGTTAACTATGCTCAGCTGCGCTCAGGAAAGATAAAGATTAAAGATAGAGATATTCCAACGGCATCTCTTTCAAGCTATAGCAAAGCAAAGAAGATTGCAGAGCTTCTCCAAACTTGGATTGCTAAAAAGAAGTTTCTGCTGACTGAACCAGTTGAGAGATTGCCGGATGAAAAATCCAGCTATAAATTTAAGAATTTAGAGGTTAGATAATAATATCTAAAGACAGGTTTCCGTTAATATAATGAATAAGAGTAGTGTTTTGGTTGCAATGAGCGGCGGTGTTGATTCTTCAACTGCGGCTTATCTGTTAAAAGAGAAAGGTTATACTGTTAGGGGTATAACAATGTTAATAGTCGATGATGACTCTGCCAGAAGTACCGTAGAAGATGCTGGTAGAGTCTGTGATTACTTAGGAGTAGAGCATATAGTAGTTGATCTATCCAAAGAGTTTAAAGATAAGGTTATAGATTATTTTATCAAAGAGTACTTAAGGGGGAGGACTCCTAACCCCTGCGTTGAATGCAATAAGCACTTTAAATTCAGCCTGTTGTATGATAAAGCTAGAGATCTTGGTTTTGCTTTTTTTGCAACTGGACATTTTGCAAGAATAGAGAGAGATAGATCAAGTAATTACCTTTTGAAGAAAGGTCAAGATACTAAGAAAGATCAGAGCTATTTTTTATACCCTATAAATAGAGACTATTTGGGCAGGATTATATTTCCTCTCGGCGATCACTCTAAAGAAGATGCTTTCAATATAGCTAGAAGTAATAATATTCCTTTCTCTAATAAAGGTCCCAGTCAGGATCTCTGTTTTGTCACTCAGGATAATTGTAGAGATTTTATAAAGAGTAATATTGAAGATCTAAAAACCGGAGAGATAGTTGATAGAGAAGGCAATATTCTAGGTCAGCACGCCGGTATCCCTTTTTATACAATAGGTCAGCGTTCAGGTTTGGGTATAAGCGGTCCTTGCGCATTGTATGTTATTGATATCGATCATGAGAATAATAGAGTTATTGTCGGTGAAAAAGATGGTCTAAAATCCATAGGGCTTATAGCCTCTAATTTAAATATTTTTAATAGTGATTTAAGGGGTAATATTTCTGCAAAAATCCGCTATAAACATCCGCCGGCGGAGTGTAGAATGTGCAGAATAGATAACGGTAGATTAACAGTCATGTTTAAAGAAGATCAGGAGGCTATTACCCCTGGACAATCTGTTGTTCTATATCAAGATGATGTTGTTTTAGGCGGAGGAGTAATAGAGGAGGTAATACGTTGAATATTGTAGCTGAGATTCAAAGATTAAAAAAAGAGAAGAATGCAGTAATACTTGTTCACAACTATCAGTTGCCCCAGATTCAGGATATTGCAGATTTCTTAGGCGATTCATTGGGGTTGAGCATTAAGGCTGCTGAGACAGAGGCTGATATCATAGTTTTTTGCGGAGTCAGGTTTATGGCCGAAACCGCTAAGATTCTTTCGCCGAACAAACTTGTTATCTTGCCAGAAGATGCTGGCTGTCCTATGGCGGATATGTTGACAGGGCTGGAGCTAGAAAAAATTAAAGCAGAACACCCAAAAGCAAAGGTTCTCTGTTATGTTAATACATCTGCAGAGGTAAAGGCCCTATCTGATATCTGCTGTACATCTGCAAACTCTGTTAAGATAGCCAGGGAGGCCTTTTCAGAAGACGATGAAGTGATATTTGTTCCAGATAGAAACCTTGCCTTTTATACTCAAAGAGAGACAGGGCGGAAGTTTATAACTACAGACGGATACTGTCCTATTCATGCTGATCTAACTAAAGAGGATGTAGTTAGAGCTAGAGAAGATCATCCTAAAGCAGATTTAATAGTTCATCCTGAATGCAGTCCCTCTGTTATAGATTTAGCGGATGGCGTCTATTCTACATCCGGGATGTTAAACTATGTAAGGGATTGCAGCAAGAAGGATTTTATTATTGGAACAGAGATAGGAATAATATATAGATTAGAACAAGATAATCCGGGTAAAAATTTCTATCCCTTATCAGAGAGTGCCATATGTCATGATATGAAAAAGATTACCTTAGAGAAGGTCTTAACCGCTTTAGAAGAAGGAAAGGGCGGAGTAGAGCTAGCATCAGATGTTATAACTAAAGCAAGGGGAAGCATCGATAGGATGCTTGAATATAGGTAGGATATTATAAGATGAAATTAAAAACAAATTGGCAGTTAATGTTAGGACTGTTTTTAATAGTCGCAACTATTACACTCCATTATTTACATTTTGTTATCTTCCATGATGCCCATCACGTATTCATCTATCTGTTGGGAGATATTGCATTTCTTCCTCTTGAGGTCTTGATAGTTACTCTTATAATCCATAGATTGTTGTCCCATAAAGAGAAGCAGAGTAAATTAGAGAAATTGAATATGGTCATAGGAGTATTCTTTAGTGAGCTAGGCGTTAAACTGCTTAGTTATCTTTCGGACTCTGACCCCGGCTTGAATGAGATTAAGAGCTACCTAGTTGTAGATGGTGTCTGGGATGATAGAGAGTTTATGAGGGTCCAGAAGATATTAAGAGAGTATAGCTATAATATAGATAAAAATAAGATAGACTGGGTGCTCTTAATAAAAATGCTTAGGGAGAAGAGAGATTTTCTGTTAAGACTTCTAGAGAACCCTGTACTCTTAGAGCATGAGTGTTTTACAGAGTTATTGCGAAGCGTCTTCCATCTCACTGAAGAGCTTGAGAGCAGAGATGACTTCTCATCTCTACCTGAGAGTGATTTAGAGCATATGGCAGGAGATATCAAGCGGGTCTATACAAATATAATATCTGAGTGGCTTAAGTATATGTTGCACCTTAAGAGAAGCTTCCCTTATCTGTTCTCACTTGCTATGAGAGCCAACCCTTTTGATAGCGATTCATCTGTTGTAGTCCGTTGATATTTTAATAAAAACAATTATTTTTTAATAATAATTATTATTGACAAAAAATAGACCTATGGTAATATCTCTCTCTATGGAAAATAGTCTTAAATGTTTAAGTGAAGCTGATATCAGGATTACTCCTCAGAGGCTTGCTGTGTATAAAGTTTTAAGTAAGGGGGGTCATCTTAGAGCAGATTATATATATAAGGAGGTAGGTAGACTATTTCCTTCGATATCTTTTGCTACGGTCTATACGATTCTGCAGCTATTTAAGAATAAAGAGCTGGCGCTAGAAAGCAGGATAGACTTTGAAAGATCTACTTTTGAGATTAGGACAGACTCTCACCATCACTTTATGTGTAGAGAGTGTGATAAGATTATTGACATAGATATACCGTTCTGCAGCGCCCTTACCAAGATGAAAGTGAGCGGTCTTACTATTGAGGATTTTCATGGCTATTTTTACGGTCTATGTAAAGAGTGCAAGAAGAAGAAAAAAGATGCTTAATATTAGAAATCTTACAATCGGTATTGGAGATAAGGATATTATTAGAAATATCAACCTCTCTTTAGGGGAGGCTGAGATTATGGTTCTATTTGGGCCTAATGGCAGCGGTAAGAGTACTCTCATAAAGACGATATTAGGTTTTAGCGGTTATAAGATTAAAGAGGGAGAGATAGAATTTAATTCTAAGAATCTAGAGAATCTTTCAATAGAGCAGAGGGTTAAGCTCGGTATTGGAATTATGTATCAACACCCTCCAAAGATAAGAGGAGTGAGACTGCGTCAATTGGCAGAGTTTTTATCTGACGATAAAGATAGGATAGCGCATCTTGCAGAAGAATTATCACTAGAGGGGCATCTTGACCGTGAGATTAACCTAGGTTTCTCAGGCGGTGAGATCAAAAGAGCTGAGCTCTTTCAGATTCTTCTTCAACGCCCTTCACTTCTTTTTCTGGATGAACCTGAGTCCGGAGTGGATATTGAAAATATCTCTATAATGGGCAAGGCTTTAAATGGATATTTAAAAGAGAGCAGAGCTCAAGCACTTATCATTACTCATACTGGATATATTCTTGATTATGTCGATGCCGGTACATCATCTGTTATGGTTGATGGTCATATATCTTGTTCAGGTCATCCTCGCAAGATATTTAAATCTATACAAGAACATGGTTACGATAAATGCAGGGAGTGCCAATGTCCAAACAACTCTTAGAAGAATTTAATCAAAAAGATAGAGAGGCTATTGCTTCCTCTGGAATGGATGAGACAGAGAGCACTAGGTCTGCCAGCTTTTTACAGTCTGATGATAAGATTCATTTCTCTCATTCTCTTTCAGACGGTATTGAAATTCTATCAATAGAAGATGCGCTTTCTAAATATTCTGAAGTCTCAGATTATTACGGCCGGGCCTTTAAGGCATTAAATAAAGATTTCCCTGCTGATACAAGAGGTGGGTATTTCATAAGAGTTAGAAAAGGTAAGACTATTGAGCTGCCTATCCAATCATGCCTCTTCCTTAAAGATTCTGGTTTTAAGCAGCAGGTGCACAACATTGTAATAATTGAGGATGGTGCTAAGGTTCATCTTATCACTGGCTGCTCTGCATCTCATTCTGCTAAAGAAGCACATCACCTGGGTATATCTGAATTTTTCATAGGTAAAGGAGCCCACTTAAACTTTACTATGATCCATTCTTGGAAAGAAGACGTAACAGTTAAACCTATGAGTGTTGCTTTAGTTGAAGAGGGTGGGAGTTTTGTCTCTAATTATATCTGCTTAAAACCCGTTGGAGAGATCACTATGTATCCTACGGCTGTTCTTCAAGGAGAGAACTCTCGGGCCAGTTTTAATTCATTGTTACTTACTCACCCCGGATCGTTTCAGGACATAGGAAGCCGTGTTATCTTTAAAGCTAAAAATACTTCAGCTGAAATTGTTGCTCGGGCGGTAAGTTTAGGAGGCAAGGCTATTGCAAGAGGACATTTAAAAGCAGAAGATACTGATATCAAAGCCCACCTTGAGTGTCGAGGTCTTATAATAAGCGATAAAGGAATAATACATGCTATACCTGAACTTGAGACTGAGTTTAGAGATGTTGAGATGTCACATGAAGCAGCTATAGGAAAGATAAGCCGGGAGGAGATTGAGTATCTCTGCTCCCGCGGTTTTAGCCATGAAGAAGCCCAATCAATAATCATAAGAGGATTTATGGATGTTGAGATACTTGCTTTGCCGGATATACTTAAGAAAGAGATAAAAGATCTTGAGGATAAGACACTTCGGGGAAGTCTCTAGGTAGATTTTATAAAAGAGTGAGAGCTTTAATATTTTTAAATAAAGGAGAGAGAGATGAGAGAGAGAATTGAAGAGGCACTCAATGGTATCAGGCCTATGCTTCAGGCTGATGGCGGCGATGTTGAACTTATCGACGTAACTGATGATGGAGTTGTAAAAGTAAAGCTTAAAGGTGCCTGCGGGTCTTGTCCTATGAGCAGCTATACTTTAAAGATGGGAATAGAGCAGAGACTAAAAGAAGAAGTTCCCGAAGTAAAAGAGGTTATATCTGTTTAAAAGAAGCACTAGAGGTAGAGGCAGGGAGGAGTTGATTTAGATATAGTAATATTTTTATCTTCCCTGCCTATTTTTTTAAAAACACCCCCCTCTCTAAGTGCAGTTATCTCTAATGCACTTTCAATAGCTGTACTATCTATAGTTTATTTTTTTATAAGAAAAGTTTCTGATGTTAGATCTAAATCTCTAGTTTTTATTCTAAAAATGTTGGTTAACCATCATTTTTTCTTTATTAACATAATTTATTTTAAATTTTTTTGTTGCAAAGTTTTCTTAAATATATTATAAACTTTTTAAGGTAAAACAATCCTGAAAAAGGAGGTGTAGCATGGCAGTAAAGAAGAAAGCAGTAAAGAAGGCAGCACCAAAGAAAAAGGTAGTTAAGAAAAAAGTAGTTAAAAAGGTAGCACCAAAGAAAAAAGCTGCTCCAAAGAAAAAAGCAGTTAAGAAAGCAGCACCAAAGAAGAAAGTTGCTAAGAAGAAAAAATAAGATTTTTAGCATTGAGATAGAATAGGGTTAAAGGAGGCTTTAAAGCCTCCTTTACTCTTTAGGGCTATATGAAGAATATAAAGCATTCTCTTGAAACAGGAATAAGTTTCGGTCTTACCTCTGGAGTCATAACGACTTTAGGTGTCATGGTAGGATTACACTCTACAACCCATTCTAGGATTGCAGTAGCAGGGGGGGTAATAACGATTGCAGTTGCAGATGCATTTTCAGATGCCTTAGGGATACATATGTCTGAGGAATCTGAGGCAAAACATAGCCCTCTTGAAGTATGGTTAGCTACTATATCAACATTCTTTGCTAAAGTTCTCTTTGCTTCTATCTTCATAATCCCGATTGTGCTGCTTCCGATTCAGAGAGCCGTCTATGTAAGCATTGGATTAGGTTTTTTGATACTTATACTCTTCAGTTATTATCTGGCGCTTAAACAGAAGCTATCACCCTTAAGAGTGATAGCTGAACATCTATCTGTTGCAGCCCTCGTCCTTATCTCAAGCCACTACTTAGGTCTCCTGGCATCAGGGCTGTTTAAATAGCATAAGTTTTTACTTGACTTCTATCTTCTTTAGAAGAATAATTATTATAAAATAATTGTTATTAATTAAAGGAAAGCTATGAATAACTTAAATCCAAAGGTATCTATCATAGGCGCTGGCAATGTAGGTATGCGCTATGCCTATGCTCTTACAATAAAAGGTTTAGCTAGAGAGATTGTTATAGTTGATCTTGATAAGGAGAGGCTCAGCGGTGAAGTCATGGATCTATCTCATACAGCACCATACGTATCTCCTGTTGAGATTATTGGAGGAGACTACTCAGATACTGTCGGGTCTGATCTAGTTGTTATTACTGCCGGAGCAAAGCAGGAAGTAGGGCAGAGCCGATTAGATCTTATCGAAGCCAATGTTAAATTATTTAAAAAAATAATACCGCTCCTTATGCAGTATACTCCGGAGGCAATATTTTTAAATGTCACAAATCCGGTTGACTTACTAAGCTATGTAAGTTACAAGCTTTCATCTAAACCATCAAATGAGGTTATAGGTTCAGGCACTGTCTTAGATACTGCAAGGTTTAGAAATTTGCTTGCTCATCATGTCGGGGTTGATCCTAGAAATATACATGCCTATATCTTAGGCGAACATGGTGATAGCGAGTTTCCTGTCTGGAGCAAAGCTATGGTTGGCGGAGTTTTGTTTAAAGACTATTGCCCTAAGTGTTGCAGGAGAGGTGAGAGCTGCAGTCATCAAGAAGAGCTGGGTAAGATATTTAAAGAAGTAAAAGATTCTGCCTACAATATAATAGAGAGAAAAGGCGAGACATCTTATGGCATTGGGCTTGCTCTGGTCAGGATAACAGAGGCGATATTAAATAATGAGAATGCAATACTTCCTGTCTCGTCTCTTATGCAGGGTTACCTTGGCATCAAGGATCTCTATCTAAGCCTGCCCTCTGTTGTTAATAGAAGCGGTCTAGACTATGTGCTTAACATAGAGCTTAATGAAGAAGAGCAGAAGTCATTAAAGAACTCTGCAGAGATTATAAGAGAGAAATTAAACAAGGTTGGATTTTAAAAGGAGAGGGAGATGCAGTTAGATCTTGATCTTGAATTAAAAGGAGAAGAGTTTGATGTTAGATCGAAGAGCAGCGGAGTAAATTTTAAAATTGGTTTTACAGAAGAGAGCCAGAGTGAGCCTAACCCGTTAGAGGTATTCTTATCTTCAGTTGCATCTTGTGTGGGAGTATTTGCGGTTAAATATCTTAAAGGAGCAAAGATTGATTTTAATAAATTGAATATTAATGTTAAGTCTAGCTTAATACAGCAAGGCAGTATGAAGTTAGATAACATAGTCTTGTCCTTAGATACCGATGCAGAATTAGCAGGCCGTAGAGAAGCTTTTTTAAGGTTTATACGTAAATGTCCTATACATAACACTATTTTAGATACAGACAGAGTAGAGTTTGTTTTAAAAGAACAGTAAGTTGTTCTTGTGAGATTTAAGGCTATTGGTGGTTTAGGATATTAATTTGCAATAAGTGTCAAGGTAATATTGTAACCTCATTGTCAACTTGTTGTTGCTTTTTATTGTCAACCAACATGCTGTATCATCGATTTAATGGTTTTATTAGCATTAAGAGTCTGTATTTTTATATTTAAATTTTTGTTTTTGAATACTCTAAATATTTCATCAGCAAAGCCTTGGCCTATGCCTTTAACATCTTTAAAATTAAGTGCTATCTCTTTAAATCTATCTAAATTGTGCAATAGTCTTTTGGCTTCAGAGCGGGAAACATAAGAATCTTTTGCTCTAGTAAAAAGATTTACTGTTACTGAAGTTTTTGAAAATTCATAATCATATTCTTCGTTACCGTAATCATCAAATATAGTTTTTAATCTTTTTTTAGAATTTTTGCTAATTTTAAAATTTACCAAAGTTCCTTGTTTATATTTTATTTTTTTTGTAAAGAGGTCATTTTTGATATTATCAAAGGTAATCTCTATATCGTGACTTTTTATAATAAGCTTATCAGAGGCTTTAGATGTAAAAAATAATCCTTCTCCAGAATGGTGTTGTTCTGCCGTAGTGGTCTTGCCTTTGATTAATTCTTGTAAAGCTTCATATTCATCTTTTAAGTCAAATTTATCTTTGATATTTTTAAATATTCCTATTCCCCAATCATTGATTGATAAATCTATATTATAGTTGTCAATTTTTAATTTAATCTTAGATTTTTTTGATTGAGAATGATCTATTGCATTGTTTAATAATTCTGTAAAAGCATATGATAAAACATCAAATATATTTTTTCTTAATTGATGTTTTAAATCATATTGAATGTTAATTTTATTGAAGACCAGATCTTCTTTTAAATTGTGAAGTAAGTAAGATTTTTCTAGCTTTATTGTTAGATCATCTATTCTCTTATCTCTTAGGGTATATTTTACACCCTTAGTATTACCAATTTTTTTAACCACTCCTTTAGAGACTAACTCTTTGATATGTTTATGTACTCCTTGTCTAGTTAATCCTGTGGATTTAACTATATCTTCAGTCGTAACATAACTGTTCTGTTTTAGTCTACTTAGGATGGTATCCTTTACACTCATAGCAATATAATTTTACTTTATTGTCAACCTATTGTCAACCTCCTGCTGTTTTTTATTGTCAACCAATTTTTATAGGTATTTTGGTTTAAATATGGTTTAGGATATAATGTTTTAATATGAGCAAAGAGAAGAAAGGTTTTATCTGTCAGGACTGTTTTAAATTAAAGAGGTGTCAGGAGAAAAATATCAGCTGGGCATTCTTCTTTCTTGCTCTCTCTGCGACTATATCAATAAGAGCAGTAAATTTCTTTCTAGAGATCTATCCTGTTATTGTAAAAACATTATGGTATTCTGGGATAGTTGGATTCTTATTATTTTTTGCTTATAAATTTAGGAAAGATAATATTCTTCAAAGAGAGCTTAAAAAATCTAATTTAATTGATAAGGTGCTTTTAAAGCAAGAGTTTAATCAGTATGACTATGAGATTGTAGGTGCTCTATTGTGTAAGTTAAGTTCTAGAAAAGATAAGATAAATTATTTCTTTATTTTCTTTACTTCAGTCCTTGTTCCTATATTGGGTCTATATACTGATTTCATAAAATAATATTTTACTTGTTTTGAATATCATAGAAGGGTATTTTACATATAAGAGTTATTTGTTTATTTAAAAAAAGGAGAAGAACATTATGAAAAATATTAAGGTTTTTGTCTCTTTGTTTTTAGTTCTTTATTGTCTATCGTTTATTTATAGCGAGATATCTTATGCACATTCCCCTGAGCGGATAGAGATTAAATTTGTAGGCAGCCTGCTAAAGATTAAGGTATTCCATAATGTAGGAAATACAAAGATGCATTATGTAAAGTATATCAATGTATATGTAAATGGGCAGTGGGTTGCCAAGCAGCGCTTTTTTTCTCAGCAGTATGATGGCTATCAAGAAGCGGTCTTTAATGTCCCGGATTTAAAAGCTAAAGATGTGCTTTTGGTAATAGCTCATTGCAGCAGGAAGGGAAGAATAGATAAATCAATGATAGCTCCGAACTAAAGGAGGTATAGAGATGAAGAAGCTGGCTCAGTTTTTAGTGATAGTTGGAGGTTTAAACTGGGGTCTGGTTGGTTTTTTAAATGTTGACCTTATTGCCAGGATCTTCGGTGAACTCTCAGCAGCATCAAGAACTATCAATGTCCTTATGGGTCTCTCAGCGCTTTATCTAGTCGTTGCTCTGCTAAGGAAAAGATAGATTGTTAAGTATTCATTGATTTAGAATCCTTCCTTTATATATAGTATAATAGATAAACTTGTTTTTAAGCTAGATGTTGAAGTTTAAAAAATGAAAAAAAGTTTAGAAAAATGATTTTTTTCTTGACGCAACAGTGCACTTTAAATTACTATTCTAACAGTTACATTAAATGCACTAGTAGTTTTAATATATGAAAAGAAAAGCAACCTTGCGATATAATCAAAAAGCAAAGAGAATTCTAGTTTTTCTTTTAGCTGCTTTCCTGCTAACATCCTTAAATTCTAAATTATATGCTGCTGACGGAGGCTCTTCTATTGAAGAGGAGAGAGCAAAAGCTCAGAAGTTAATCCAGCAAGAAGAGAAGGAAGCCAGACGCCAGAAGCAGACCAAAATCAACAGTCTTTATAAGGAAGCGCTATCTTTTTATTACGAAGGTAATCTAACAGCAGCTCAGGAGACATTTGAGCTCATTCTTCTTATGGCTCCGGATGAGAAAAAAGCAAAGAGATTTATAGAGAGTAAGATTCCTGCAAGAGAAAAGAAGTTGGTAGATATAAATCAGGGTAAAGCAGAGAGAGAGTCTAAAAAAAGAGAAGAGGAACTTAGTCGCTTAAGAGATAGAGCAGAGAAAGAGGCTAAGAGACAGGAAAAAAATCGGGAGCGTGATCAGAAAAAAGCAGAGTTAGAGAGAGAGCGTATCCAGCGTGAAGCAAAGTGTCTGATAGAGAAGCAGAGGACAGAAGCAGAGAAAGAGGCTAAGAGGCAAGAGACTAAAGAGAAGCGCGCAGAGAAAGAGAGAGAGTTAGAGAGAGGTCGTGTAGAAAAAGAGGTTAAGAGAGCAAATCAAGATAGAGTAAATGCGCTTTACAAGGAAGCACTCTCTTATTATAAGGAAGATAATTTAAATCAATCTATAAATACATTCCAGCAGGTTCTTAATCTAGATCCAGATAATAAGAAAGTAGAGAACTATTTAAATAATAAGATTCCTGCTAAGAGAGAACGCCTTAATGAGATTGCAGAACGCGGAATAAAGAGCCAAAGGTTAGAAAAAGAAAAAGAGCTAGCTCAATTAAAAGAGAAAGCTCAAGTAGAGGCTCAAGCTCAAGAGAGAGAGCTGGCTAAAGAGGAGAAGCTTAAAGAGGCTAAACTTCAAAAGCAAGCTAAGAAGATAGAGAAAGAGAGGAAGATCGCTGAGAAA